>DATAAG010000713.1:0-3401 GCA_036260235.1 Longimicrobium sp. | reverse complement strand
GCGCGGGCACTGCAATTCCCGGTTAGATTCGCAACGAGCATAAACCGCTGCTGGAACGGCACAAAGTCCGCCTGCGCGGACTGTAATCGGAATGAGCGAGGCCTCTCCGCGACGCGGCAGCGGCAGCGGACGGGGCTTCTGGCACTTCCAGCCGCGGGTTCACCCGAGCCAGGACAGGGACGGCGCACCGCAGGCTGTTCCCACTCACGCACTCACGCACTCTCCTCACACTCCCGCCGCCGCCAGCACCACCAGCAGCGCCCGCTCCACGCCGAGCGCGCCGCCGTCGTTTGCGTACCACTCGTCCAGGGTGTGGATGCCGCCGCTGTCGCCGCCCACGCCGATGGCGATCGAGGGGACGCCCAGCGCCATCGGCACGTTAGCGTCCGTGGACGAGCCCACCAGCTCCGGCCGGGCGCCCAGCGAGGCGGTGATCGCCACCGCGGCCTGCACCAGCGGGTGCTCCGCCGGCGTCTCGCCCGACGGGCGGTCGCCGATCAGCTGCACCGAGAGGCGCAGCGGCCGCGTCCCCGAGCGCCGCGCCGCGTTCTCCGCCTCCACCGCGCGCTGCAGCGCACCGCGCACCGCCTCTTCCATCGGCCCCAGCGCGCCGGTGGCCTCGCTGCGCATGTCCAGCTCCATCCACGCCTCCGCGGGGATGGAGTTCACGCTGCTCCCCCCGCCGATGCGCGCCACCGTGAGTGCCGACCGCTGCGGGTGGGGCAGCTTCGTCCGCCCCAGCTCCGCCGCCGCCGCCGCCAGCGCCGCCACCGGGTTGGGCGCGCCGCGGTCCGACCACGAGTGGCCGCCCGGCCCCTCCGCCTCCACCCGCAGCCGCCGCGACCCGATGGCGCGGTGCACGATGCGCCGCATCCCCGACCCGTCCAGCGCGATGAACGCCGCCGCCCCGCGCAGGCCGCCCTCCTCGCGGAACAGGTGCTTCACCCCCCGCAGGTCGCCGATCCCCTCCTCGCCCACGGTGGCCGCAAAGAGCACGGGGTGCCGGGCCCGCACGTGCGACGCCGCCAGGACCCGCGCCACCGCCAGCATCCCCGCCAGCCCGCGGCAGTTGTCGGTGATCCCCGGCGCGTGGATGCGCTTGCCGTGGCGCCGCGGCTGCACGTCCGTCCCCGCGGGAAAGACGGTGTCCAGGTGCGCCGCCACGACCACCGGCGGGCCCTCCGCCCCCTTCGGTGCCCACTCGGCCAGCACGTTCCCCGCCTCGTCGCGGTGCGCGCCGCGCACCCCCAGCTGGCCGAAGCGCGCCAGCACGTGCTCCGCCCGCACCTCCTCGCCGAACGGGGGCGCGGGGATGCGCACCAGGGCGAGCTGCTCGGCCAGCGTCTCCTCGTCCGTCTGGTGCGCGCGCTGGCGCAGCTGGCGCAGCGAGGGAAGGGTGGTCAGGTCGCGCAGGTCGTCCTCCTCAACGGTCGCCGGGTCCGGGGAGCGCGGATTTTGCCGCCGCGGGCCTCGCCTGTCAAACGCCCCCGGCACGTTTCGCCCCGCGGCGCAGTGAGTTAGGTTTCAGGAATTGCCTGATCGATCCGCGGAACGCCGCACGCTTCCGCTGCACGTTTGCCGAGCCACCGAACCGCCCCGAGGTTTGCCCCGATGCAGGAACGCGAGCTGATCCACGACTGGAACACCCTGGAGGGGTCGTTCGACTACTCCACCCGCCGCGGCGTGCAGCTGAACGACGAGACGCTGCGCGACGGGCTGCAGTCACCCTCCGTCACCGATCCCTCCATCGGCGACAAGGTCCGGCTGCTGCACCTGATGGCGGAGCTGGGCATCGCCTCGGCGGACATCGGCCTTCCCGGCGCCGGCCCGCGCGCCGTCCGCGACGTGGAGGCGCTGGCACGCGAGATCGCGGACCAGCGCCTGGCCATCGAGCCCAACTGCGCCGCCCGCACCGTGCGCGCGGACGTGCAGCCGATCGTCGACGTCTCGCAGCGGGTGGGGATCCCCATCGAGGCGGCCACCTTCATCGGCTCGTCCGCCATCCGCCAGTACGCGGAGGACTGGACGCTCGACCGGATGCTGCGCGCCACCGAGGACGCCGTCACCTTCGCCGTGGAGAACGGCCTTCCCGTGATGTACGTGACGGAGGACACCACGCGCGCCCGGCCGGAGGTGCTCAGGGCGCTCTACAAGACGGCGATCGACTGCGGCGCGCGGCGCATCTGCCTGGCCGACACGGTGGGCCACGCCACCCCGCACGGCGTGCGCCAGCTCATCCGCTTCGTGCGGACGGAGATCGTGGAGCCCAGCGGCGAACAGGTGAAGATCGACTGGCACGGCCACCGCGACCGCGGGCTGGCCATCGCCAACTGCCTGGCGGCCGTCGAGGAGGGGGTGGACCGCATCCACGGCACCGCCCTCGGGATCGGCGAGCGCTGCGGCAACGCGGAGATGGACCTGCTGCTGGTGAACTTCAAGCTCCTCGGCCTGCACGACCGCGACCTGTCACGGCTTGCCGAGTACGTGGAGCTGGCGTCGCGGGCGTGCAAGGTGGACCTGGCGTACAACTGGCCCGTCTTCGGCGCGGACGCCTTCCGCACGGGGACGGGGGTGCACGCCGCCGCCATCATCAAGGCCGAGAGCAAGGGCGACGCGTGGCTGGCGGACCGCATCTACTCCGGCGTCCCCGCCGGCTGGTTCGGCCTGCGCCAGGTGATCGAGATCTCGCACATGAGCGGGGTGAGCAACGTGCGCTACTGGCTGCGGGCGCACGGCTACGACGCTACGGACGAGGGGCTGGTGAGCCACCTGTTCGACGCGTGCAAGACCTGCGACCACACCTTCACCGACGACGAAGTGCACGCCCTCTGCCGCGCGTACGCCGCGAAGCCGGCCGGCACGCCCGTGGCGCAGGCGGTGTGACCGTGAACGGGTGAACGATGGCGGGCGCTGATTCATCGGAAGGCGTGGACGTCTACTGGCTGCCGTACTGCACCACCTGCCAGAAGGCGGTTGCCTATCTCCACGAGCAGGGCGTGGCCATCCGTGGGTTTCGCGACCTGAAGGCGCAGCCGCTGGAGCGGGCGGAGGTGGAGGATCTCGCGCGCAAGGTGGGCGGTGCGGACAAGCTGTTCTCCCGCCGCGCCATGAAGTACCGCCAGATGGGCCTGCACGAGCAGGAGCTATCGGAGGACGACCTGCTGCGACTGATGACGGAAGAGTACACCTTCATCACGCGCCCCGTCATCGTCCGGGGTGACCGCGCGACGGCGGGTTTCTCGACCAGGCGCGTGGACGAGCTGGTGGGCTGAGCGACGTCCTGGGCTCCTCACGAAAAGCGTGGACTGCATCTCCCGCTCAGCGGGCACGGCGGCTTATCGTCACCCCCCGGGCAGTATCACGCGGAGGCGCGAAGAGAAAAAGAGAGGACGCAGAGAACC
>DATAAG010000712.1:0-5137 GCA_036260235.1 Longimicrobium sp. | reverse complement strand
GCCGGATTCGGCTCTCCGCCCGCCCACGTGTCCTGAAGGGTCAGGCTCCCGCTACGCTAGCACGCGCAGGGGTTTCCGGTCGGCCGATAGCAGGTCTCCGGACACGTCTGGTTACAGGTGCCGGGGCAGGAGTCGCCGTGGCCGCTTCTCTCTCCCTGGTGCGCGAGGACCGTTCGTTCGCCTGCTTCCGCGCCGGAGAGCGATTCGAACGACTGGACCAGCAGGTCGTTCAGGTCGAGCGAGAGCTTTCGCATGAACGTTTCCTCCGGTGCAAGGTGAGGGCGGGGTGCGATCCAGCGCGCTCGGCAGGGGGGCACACCACGCCGGATGTGAGAGTAGATGGGAACGAATGGTCGAGGCATACCCGATCCACCGGGAATCGACCATTACCCGCCACAGGGGCGAGATGCAGAGGGCTGCAGGAACCGCAATCCTCAGCCTGAGCGCCGGCCCGCGAGGTGTCTGCGAACGGCGAGAAATCTCCAGGTACCGACCAGCAGGCCGAGCACCCCGAGCGCGATGAGGATCCACCCCGTCACCTGCGAGCTCGGCGTGTCGAAGAACTGGAGCAGGCCCGCGCCGGCGCCCGCCAGCGCGAGCGCGGTCCGCACGTAAGCGAGCAGGGTACGCTCGTTCGCCAGGTGGGTGCGCTCGAGCGCGAGCCGGTCGCGGATTTCGGTGTCGGAGGCCATACGCGGCAGAATGCCTCCGGGAGCGTGCCGCTGACAAGTCCTCGGTCCCGGTTGACGGGCCGTCTACCTCGTTGACTTTATTGGCTGCGGCCGCGCACAGGGCCGGCTCCGCACCCGGCGGTTGATGCCCATTGCGAATCTGGTCCGGCAACCAAGCCCCGTCGCGACCGCCGTCCAGCGACTAAAGTCGCCGCAACGACTACACGCTGTCCGCCTTCGCGGACAACACCGGACCGCCAGCACCAGGGATCCTCGAGCGGATTACCGGATCAGAGAAGCAAAGAGCATAAACCGCTGCTGGAAAATCACGAAGTCCGCCTGCGCGGACCGTTTTGTTTATAAGGGAGTCGTGCGAGAGAACCATGCGAAGCTGTACGTGCACCTGGTGTGGGGCACGTGGGATCGTCTGCCGCTGATCACGCCGCAGATCCGTGTGCCGCTCTACCAGGGCCTGCACGAGCAGGCGACGAGGAACGGATGCGAGATGATCTCGGTCGGCGGGATCGAGGACCACGTGCACGTGCTCCTCAAGTGCCCGACGACCGTCACCATCGCGGACGTGGTGAAGGGGCTGAAGGGCGGATCGTCCCACATGGTGAACAAGGCGCTCCGGCCCGGGACGTTCTTCAAGTGGCAGGGCAGCTACGGCGCGTTCACCGTATCCCGCTCCCACGTCCCGATGATCCGCTCCTACGTTCTGAACCAGGAGCGCCACCACCGCGAAACCCTTCTCAGCCCCGCCCTCGAGCGCGTCACCTCGAACTGAAGCCCGCGTGCCCGCAGTCCGCGCAGGCGGCGCGCAGGCGGACTTCGTGACGTGCCAGCAGCGGTTTCAACCGCCGGGCGCGGAGCCGGCGCCGCTCGCATCTCCCTCGGCCACGACCCAACCGCCGGGCGCGGAGCCGGCGGACACGCGCATGGCTGTCTCGCGGAGATGATTCGGCCAAGGCGAGGAAGCCCGCCGTCGCCCTCAATACCCGGCCAGGGGCACGCACGCCTGCTCCACGAACCCCTGCGGCTCGATCTGGATGGTGAGGTGGTGCAGGCCGAAGCGATCGTGCAGCACGCAGTGCAGGTCCGCCAGGATCTCGCCCGAGGCGCGGCGTAGCGCGCGCTCGCCCACCACCACGTGCCCGCTCATCGCCTCCATCCCGCTGGTGATGGTCCACACGTGCAGGTCGTGCACCTCCTCCACCCCGTCCACCTCCAGCATGGCCGCGCGCACCGCCTCCAGGTCGATGTGCGCGGGGGTCCCCTCCAGCAGCACGCCCACGCTCTCCCGCAGCAGGTGCCACGACGAGTACAGCACCAGCACCGCGATGGCGACGGAGACCGCCGGGTCCGCCCACGCCCACCCGAACGCCCACACTCCCAGGCCGCCCAGGATGGCGCCCACGCTCCCCAGCGCGTCGGTGAGCATGTGCAGCCAGGCGCCGCGCACGTTCAGGCTTTCGTCCTTGCCCCCGTGCAGCACCGCCAGTCCGACGAGGTTCACCGCCAGGCCGCCCGCCGCGATCCACATCACCGTGAGCCCCATCACCGGCTCCGGCGCATGCAGGCGGTGGAACGCCTCGATGCAGATCAGCACGGCGACGGCGATGAGCGTGGCCGCGTTGGCCAGGGCGGCCAGGATCTCCGTGCGGTAGTAGCCGTAGGTGCGGCGCGGGTTGGCGGGCTTCTGCGCCATCCACAGCGCGAAGAGCGAGAGCGCCAGCGCGCCCACGTCGCTGAACATGTGGCCGGCGTCCGCCAGCAGCGCCAGCGAGTTGGAAATCAGGCCGCCGACGACCTCCGCGACCATGTAGACGGCCGCCAGCGCCAGCGTCCACGTAAGCCGCCGCCGGTTCTGCGCGGTCCCGTGCGCGTGGGAATGGCCGTGGCCGTGATGGTGGTGGTGTCCGGCGCTCATGGACGGAGTGACGAGTAACGAGGTGCCCAGTACCTGGTACCCGGTACCTGGTGCCGAGTACCGGGTGTCCTGTGCCGATGCAGGGCGAGAAAAAAGCGCGCCGCGGCGCGCAAGGGTGTTCAGGTGCAGGCCATTCCCTATTCCCTATTCCCTGTTCCCTTCAGCCGCGGGCACGGGACCCTGCCGCAGACCGCGAACGACGAAGTAGAGCCCGGCCAGGATCATCGCCAGGCTGAGCGTCTGTCCCATGGTCAGCGGGCCGAGGACGGTGCCGATGGGATCGCCGGCGTCGGTGAACTGCGCGTCCGGCTGGCGGAACAGCTCCAGCACCGAGCGGATGATGCCGTACCCCAGCAGGAAGGCGCCGCCGTACGTCCCCGGGGCCAGGTACCGGCCGCGGCGGCGGTTGAAGGCGTACAGCGCCCACAGCACCAGCCCCAGCAGCACCCCCTCGCCCAGTCCCTCGTACAACTGCGAAGGGTGGCGCAGCGGCACCTGGCCGCGCACCTGCTCCCACAGCCCCGTCTCGTACGCCCGTTCGATCAGCAGCTCGCGCTCGCGCATGGACCGCCCTGCGTCCGCGCCGGTGAGCCGCATGCCGACCGGGTCGGTGGGAAAGCGCATGGCCCAGGGGACCGCGTCGGTGGTCACCCGGCCGTACAGCTCGCCGTTGATGAAGTTCGCCATGCGCACGGCGAAGATCCCCGGCGGCACCCCCAGCGCCAGCCCATCGCCCAGGCGCAGGAAGGGCACGCCCTGGCGCCGGGCGAACCACCACCCGGCCAGGATGGCGCCCATGGCCCCGCCGTGGAACGCCAGCCCGCCCTCCCAGATGCGGATGATGCGCGCCGGGTTGGCCGCGAAGCTGGCGAAGTCGTAGAAGAGGATGTAGCCCAGGCGGCCGCCCAGGATGACGCCCACGATGAGCGCCACCAGCAGGTCGCCGATCTTTTCTTCGGAGACGGGGACGAAGCCGGAGCGGGAGAGGCGCCGCAGGATGTAGTACCCCGCGGCGAACGCCACCATGAAGCCGATCCCGTACCACCGGATGGCCAGCCCCCCCGGCAGTTCCAGGGCGACGGGATCGATCCGGGGATACGGGATCTCGATCAGCCCCAGCGGGGCCGCGGCGATGACCACCGGGGTGGCGGCGGCCGGTGCGTCAGCGGGCCGGGGTGCCGGCGCGCGCCAGGGCCTCCGTCAGCCGCATCTCGATGATGGTGGACTGCTGGGAGCCCTTCTCGCTCTCCGCCAGCAGCCCCCGGTAGATGTCGGCCGCCGCCCTCCAGTTGCCGCCCGACTCGTGCTGCACCGCCGCCTGGCCCAGCGCCTCGAAGCGCTGGAACTTCATCGTCGCGTTCTCCGCCGCCTGCTGGTAGGCGCGGATGGACGCGGCCCGGTCGCCCAGCTGCGAGTGCGCGGAGCCCAGCATCATGAAGGCCTGCGCGGCCAGCCGCCCGCCGCCGTCGGCCACGCGCTGCAGGTGCGGGATGGCGCGGCGCCCCTGGCCCTGCTCGATCAGCGACTGCCCCAGCATCAGGCGAGCCTCGTCGGCCTCGGGGGTGCTGCCGTACTGGTTGATGAACTGCTCCAGCTCGCGGGTGCCGGCGGCGGTCATGATCGCCGGGTTGGCGTTCAGCGCCAGCAGCCGCTCGCCCGCGGCGGCGCGGCGCTGCGCCTGCGAGTACTTCCACACCACCAGGCCGCCCACCACCACCAGCGCCACCGCAGCCATCGCCATGATCATCCGGGCGTTCCTGCGCGCCCACGCGGAAAGCTCGGCGGCGCGGATGGCCAGCGCGTCGTCGGAGTCCAGCTTGGTGTGGGCCTGGCGCGAACGGGCGACGGTGGACGATGCCATGCGGGTCCCTCGGGGTATGCTGGGAGAGGAGCGGCGGAGCCGCCCCGGGATTGACGGAAAAGAAAGACGCGCGCACGCCGGGGGTCCGGCGCGCGCAGAAACGCGTAAAGCTATCCCATCGCATGCACCTGGTCAACGGGCGGGGCCCCTTCCCCGGCCCCTCCCCGCACAAACTGCGTGCGGAGAGGGGAGAACGGCGGTTGTGCTGCGACAGGCATCTCACTGCGTCCGCGGGGCCCCTCCCCTCGCAAACTGCGCGAGGTGAGGGGGGAACTTCGAACGTGCTTCGGCTGGTCCCGTGCGAAGGCTCGCCCCCTCCGGGCTCGCATTCCTCGCCCACCTCCCCCAAAAACCCCTGGAGGAGCCCCGCCACGGGTTGAAACCCGCGGCTAGAAATGCCAGAAGCCCCGTCTCGGTTCGCTACGCTCGCCGAACAGGGCTTCGACTACCCGCGAATGCCGCCAGCAGGCCTTGGCCCCACCAGGAAGCAGTTGAAGCCCCGTTTTGCGAGGAACGAGCAAAGACGGGGCTTATGGCCGCTCTAGCCGCGGGTTTCAACCCGTGTCGGGGTTTCGGCGCGAAACGGCCCGACGCGACCCGCGTTCATCCATATCCCGCCACTCCATCACTCCATCACTCCATCACTCCATCACTCCATCACTCCATCACTCCATC
>DATAAG010000711.1:0-6894 GCA_036260235.1 Longimicrobium sp. | reverse complement strand
AGTGATGGAGTGATGGAGTGATGGAGTGATGGAGTGAGCGCGCCGAATGAGCCAGCGGTGTGTGGAGAGGGCAACCGACGGGGGGAAACTCGTACCGCCTCGACCTTCTGCTGGATGATTTGCGTTTGCTTCGGATGTTGCGAAGAGTGCGGATGGTGATTAGGTTTGGTGCGGGTGAAGTTCTCAACGCGAAGCAGTGACCCATGGCAGTCGCAGATCCGACCGGCGTCATCGTGCCCACGGCCCAGATTACCGAGGCCGCGAAACGGGCGCGCGAAGTCGTCGCCAGGGCGGTGCGGCAGGCGCCGGAGCAGGGGGATGCATCGGACACGGTGCGCATCGAGTTGGTGGAGCTCTCGCGGCCGCTGGTCCACCTGCTCATGCGCATCCTCGACGACCTGTCGGAGGGGCACGCAGTCGCGGTTCACACCATCGCGGACGGGGAGGAAGAGGTGAGCACCAGCAAGGCAGCGCGCATCCTGGGCATGTCGCGCCCCACCCTGATCGACCTGCTCGAAAAGGGCGAGATCCCCTACCGAATGGTGGGGACGCACCGGCGCGTGCCGGTGCTGGACCTGCTCACCTACAAGGTGCGCATGCAGCGCGGCCGGCCCGCGCCCTCGCGCGCCGAAAAGCTGCGCGCGCTGGAGGAGATGGCCGACTACACCGACCGGTTGGGCCTGGGCTACTGATGCGGGCCGCTCCGGCAGCGGTCCTGGACGCGAACGTCCTCTTCCCCTTTCAACTCCGCAACCTCCTGCTGCACCTGGCGGTGGACGGCCTGTTCGAGCCGCTGTGGTCTGAGGAGATCGTGGAAGAGTGCGTGCGCAACCTGCGGGCGAACGCGGGGCTGGCGGAGGAGCAGTGCGCGCATCTGGTGGGGCAGATGCGCGCCGCGTTTCCCGAGGCGTGGGGGACCGGATACGAAGGCGCGGCGGACGCGCTCCCACTCCCGGACGAAGGCGACCGCCACGTCGTCGCGCTGGCGGTGCACCAGGAGGCGGACTTCATCGTCACGCGCAACGCGAAGCACTTTCCGCCCGGCCTGCTGCGCCCGCTGGGCATCCGGCCGATAGACCCCGACGAGTTCGTGGTGCGGCTCTGGCGGCGGAACGGGCCGGCGGTGCTGGCCGCGGCGGAGCGGCACCGGCTCTCGCTCCGCCGGCAGCCGCTGGGCGCCAGGGAGTACCTGGACTCGCTCCGCGGGCACGCGGGGCTGCCGCGCATCGCCCGGCGCCTGGCCGTGGCGGGCTTCGCGGCGACGATGCCCGTGTGAAAGCGCCCTCGTCCACCGCGGATGAGGGCGCTTCGGTTCTGGATGGGCCGATCGGCTATTCGCTGACGAGCGCCTGCAGCTTCTTCGGCGCGATCATGCAGTACGACTCGACGACGTGCGACCGCAGCGTATCGTCGTCGATGCGGTCCAGGACGATGCCGATCCACCCGTTCACGCCCGCGTACGGCGGAACGTAGTACCTCTCCGGGTCCTCCCGGACCAGGTGCTCCTGCACGCCCAGCGGCGCATTGCACCACACACTGTCACGCCCGACCTTGCTGTGATGGGTGCTCCCGCTGGCGTACATCACGAAGATCTTCTTCCGCACGCGCCAGGTAGGCTCTCCCCACGCCACCTGCTCGTGCGTCTCCGGCAGCGCCAGGCAGATGCGCCGCACCCGCTCGATCTGATCTTCCATCGCTCCCCGCGCCTGCTCAGGATACCGCGGCGCGGAGCGCGTCCAGCAGCGCCTCCACGTCCGCCGGTTCGTTGTACACGCTGGGCGCCACCCGGACGGCATCGCCGCGGACGGAGACGGTGACGCGGCGTTCGCGCAGCAGCGCCTGCAGGCGCGCGGCATCCACCCGCTCCGGCAGCCGCAGCCCGAACATGTGCCAGCCTCGCCACGCCTCGTCCTCCACCGTGTAGCCGAGCCGCCGCGCTTCCGCGACCGCGTCGCGCATCAGCGCACGGCAGTACGCCTGCACGTTCTCCGGCCCCCACCCCAGCAGCATCTCCAGCGCGGCGATCAGCATGGGCATCAGCACGAAGCTGCTGCGCTCGCCCACGTCGAAGCGCGCGGCGCCGGGCTGGTAGTCGTCCACGTAGTCCACCAGCCCGGCGAAGTTCTCGCTCCCGCGCCTGCCCAGCCACGTTTCTTCCAGCGGCCGCGCGTCGTCGAAGCGGGGGCCGTACCACGCCAGGCCCAGGCCGTACGGGCCCATCATCACCTTGTACGAGGCGCAGATGAGCGCGTCGGGCTGGATGCGCGCCAGGTCGAACGGCATCGCACCCACGGACTGCGTGCCGTCGATGACGAACGCCGCGCCCACCTCGCGCGCCCGCGCGCCGATGCGCTCCAGGTCGAAGCGGGTGCCGTCCGCCCAGTGCACGTTGCCCAGCGCGACCGCCGCGGTGCCGCCGTCGATGGCCTGCAGCAGCCGCGCGTTCCACTCCTCGCCGCGGCGCGGGCTGCCGGGCGGGGGCGCCACGGCGCGCAGCTCCGCGCCGGTGTCCGCGCACAGGCGGCGCCACGCGTACACGTTGCTGGGGAACTGCGCGTGCGCCACCACCACGTTCTGTCCGGGGCGGAGCGCCAGGTTCCTGGCCACGGTCGCGACGCCGTAGGAGACGGCGGGGATGACCGCCACGCGTGCGGCGTCCGGCGCGTTGACCAGCCGCGCGAACAGCGCCCGGGCACGGGTCGCATCGGTGAAGAAGTCTTCCGCCCGGATGCTGGTGGGGTCGCGGCGGCGCAGGACGGCGGCGATCCCCGCCTCTTCCACCGGGCGCGCGAGGGGGCTGAGGTACGCGCAGTTCAGGTAGTGCTCGCCCTGGGGGATCGAGAACAGGTGGTGCTGGCTGGTCAGCATCGGCGCGTGGGAGCGGTGCGGGACGGCGCGGTGCGCACGTAAGGGATCAGCGGCGATCCGGGACCTCGTACGTGGTGATCTCCAGCTGGTGGCCGTCCGGGTCTGCCAGGTAGAGCGAATGGGCGGCGCCGTGATCCTGGAACTCCAGCTGGATTCCGCGCGCCGTGAGCGTCTCCCGCGCACGCTCGAAGCTCTCGCGGTCCACGCGAAAGGCCACGTGCCGGAAGCAGAGCGTGTCGGGCCCGGGCGGCGGCCTGGGATCGCTCCCCTTCACCGGGAAGAGGGCGAGCGACGTGGCCCCGATCCCCACCACGGCGGGAAAGTCGCCCCATTCGTCCGCGAACCGCCGTTCCAGGCCCAGCACCTCCACGTACCAGTGCGCCGACCGCCGGACGTCACGCACGGTGAGCGCCACGTGGTCGATCCCCTCGAGGCGGAACACGGGCGCCTCCCTGCCTGGCTGAGCTCACGAAAGTCCCCGGCGAACCAGAGTAGCGCCTCCAGGGCCGTTGCGCGAGTTCTCGGGCTGGCTTCGGACGCGATCCAGCACCGCCAGGTCCCGCTCAGACGGCGTGCGGGCCCGCGATCCGCAGCGCGAGCGACGCCAGGCAGACGACGAGCACCGCCAGCGCCGCCAGCGCGGGTGCCGGGGCCTGCCGGCGGCGGGCGAGCAGCTGGATGCAGAAGAGCGCCGCCATCACCCAGACGTTGTGCGCAAAGGCCACGCACACGGCCATGAGCGCCCAGCACGAAGCCACGCACGTGCCGCCGGCCATCACGCCGGCGATATACTGGCCGGCGCGAGGCGGCGAACCGGTCCTGCATCCGCGCCCCTGCCGCTGCTTCGCGGGGGTGAGCTCCCACAGCGCCGCGACGAGCATCGTCCCGACGGCAGCGCTCGTCCCGATCGTGAACAGCTGCCTCCAGGCGATGTCGATCAGCAGCATGGCCGGCACCCAGACACCCAGGTAGCCCGCCAGGAACTTCACCATCGCGCGGCGCGGCCGGGGAGCGGAGAGCGCCGCCTCGCGTACGCTGTCGATCATGAGGGGCAGCATCATCGCGACGACCATTGCCGCCAATCCGAGCACGTCCGTGCCCCCGCCATGCGCGGACCCGTGGTGCCCCGCGTGCTGACCCGCGGGCGCATGCGGCCGGACCGCCAGGAACCCCCATGCGGCCGCCGCGGCCAGCAACACCGGCCACTCGGGATGACGGATGGTGATCCGCGGGTCGTGTACTCTGGTGGCACCTGTCATTGGCCGGGCAGTCCATGATGGCGGGGGCATGAACGACGGCTTGCATTGAACCTTAGACGGCTTGCATTCCGGGGATTCTCGCATCCTCCCTCACCGGATCGCGGCGGGCGCAGGAGATCGGAAGACCGCGGAAGTCCGACCTTGTTGCTCGCGGCTGGCGCGTCCATCCCGATCCTGCTGCGCCACCTGCGGCACGAGCTAATCCCAGTCCCCACCAGGCAAGTTGACGATGTAAACGGCGGGCGCTACCATTGGGCCGTGCCGTTCTCCCGGCTGAATCAATCCCACCAAAACATGGAGATCCGCCTTGCTTGCACGAGCCCTTTCCGGCGCGGTGCTCGGCATCGACGCCTACCTGGTCACCGTGGAGGCCGACGTGGCGAGCGGGCTGCCCGCGTTCACCACCGTCGGGCTGCCGCAGGGCGCGGTGAAGGAAGGCCGCGAGCGCGTGATCGCCGCGGTGCAGAACAGCGGCTACCTGGTGCCGCCCAAGCGCATCACCGTGAACCTGGCGCCGGCGGACATCTCCAAGAGCGGAAGCGCGTTCGACCTGCCGATCGCCCTGGGGATCCTGGCCGGGACGGGGCAGCTGGACTCCATCACCCGCCTCGATCAGTACCTGCTGCTGGGTGAGCTGGCGCTGGACGGCGGGCTGCGCCCCGTGCGCGGCGCGCTCCCCATCGCCATCGCGGCGAAGTCCGCGGGACTCGCGGGGATCGTGCTGCCGCAGGAGAACGTGGCGGAGGCGGCGGTGGTGGACGGGCTGGAGGTGCGCGGCGCGGCCACGCTCACCGAAGTCATCCGCTTCATGGAAGGCTCGGCGGAGCTGCCGGCGGCGAGCATCGACCGCGAGGCGCTCTTCCGCACCGCGTCCGCGTACGACGCCGACTTCGCCGACGTGAAGGGGCAGGAGCACGTGAAGCGCGCCCTGGAGGTGGCGGCGGCGGGCGCGCACAACATCCTGATGGTGGGGCCGCCGGGCTCGGGAAAGACGATGCTGGCCCAGCGCATCCCCGGCATCCTGCCGCCGCTCACCTTCGACGAGGCGCTGGAGACGACCAAGATCCACTCCGTCGCGGGCCTCACCGGGGGCGGCAGGTCGCTCATCATCGGCCGCCCCTTCCGCAACCCGCACACGACCATCTCCGACGCCGGGCTCATCGGCGGCGGCAGCAACCCGCGCCCGGGCGAGGTGTCGCTGGCGCACCACGGCGTGCTGTTTCTGGACGAGCTGGCCGAGTTCCGCCGGAACGTGCTCGAGGTCCTGCGCCAGCCTCTGGAGGACGCGCGCGTTACGCTCTCCCGCGCGGCCGTCTCGCTCACCTATCCGTCGCGGTTCATGCTGGTCGCGGCGATGAACCCGTGCCCGTGCGGATGGCATGGGGACAGCCAGCGCCGCTGTACCTGCGGGCCGGTGGCGGTGCAGAAGTACCTGGGACGCGTTTCCGGGCCGCTGCTGGACCGCATCGACCTGCACGTGGAGGTGCCGGCGGTGCGCTACCGCGACCTGTCCGACACGCGCGCGGGGGAGCCGTCGCACGCCATCCGCGAGCGGGTGGCGCGGGCGCGGGAGATCCAGCGGGCGCGCTTCGAGGGGCGGGCCAACATCCACGCCAACGCGCACATGACGCCCCGCGACCTGCGCGAGTTCTGCCGCATCGGCGAGGGGAGCGACGCGCTGCTGCGCACCGCCATCTCGCGGCTGGGCCTTTCCGCGCGCGCCTACCACCGCGTCATCAAGATCGCCCGCACCATCGCCGACCTGGACGGCGGCGCCGACATCACCACCGCGCACGTCAGCGAAGCCATCCAGTACCGCTCGCTGGACCGCGCCACCGCCGCGCCCCAACCCGTGCACGCGTGAGGAGAAGAATGACAAGAATGAATCCACCACAGGTCGTAATCGTCGCTGGTATCAATGGCGCAGGGAAAACGACCGCCGCTCCTGGACTCTTGAGGGAGTTTAACGTCGATACATATCTGGATGCTGACGAGATCGCTCGGCTGATTGGCAACGATCCGCAACGCAACGCCATTCGCGCCGGCCGAGTTATGCATGCGCGAATCGATGAACTGCGTTCAGAAAGACGAAGCTTCGCGCTCGAAACAACGCTGTCCGGGATCTCGCTTCGGCGTAACCTGGAGCAGTTGCACGAGGCCGGCTACGAAAGCTTCCTGCTGTACCTCTGGCTGCCGAGCGCGCGCCTTGCGGTAAGCCGTGTCAGCGGACGCGTACGCATGGGTGGACATCACATACCGACTGAGGATATTCTCAGACGCTACTTGCGCAGCGTGTACAACTTCGAATCGGTGTATCGGCACATTGTGACGGAGTGGCGGTTGTACAACGCGATCGGCAATTGGAGACAGGGGGGAACGTCATTGCGCGCGGTGATGTTTCCGGTGAGCTCGACGTCTTTGACGCGGACCTGTGGCGCGAGGTACGCGCACAGGCGGCTTTGCAGGCAGGCGAAGGAGGCCGTGATGACTGAGAGCCAGGATTTCCGGCAGAAGTGGCGCGACGGCAAGGCAATCGATCGAGTGATGGACCTTGCGTTCCATGATGCCGTGCGGCGGCACCGGGCGGCCAACGTGCCGATGTCGATGTGGCAGGACGGGCAGGTTCGGGAGGTTTCCTCGTTCGACATTCCTTTACCGGAAGATCCCGCGGAGCCGCCCAGGCGGCGCGCGCAGGGCTGACCGGCTGCTCCCGGCCCGCATCTTGAAACCGGGTTCCCGTCGCGGCGGACCGGGTGCGTCCGCCGCG
>DATAAG010000710.1:0-4661 GCA_036260235.1 Longimicrobium sp. | reverse complement strand
ACCGCGCTCTTCCTGCTGGGCGACGCGGCGGAGAACCGCGAGACGGCGATCGCCTACTACCGCCGCGCCGCGGACGTGGCCGCCTCGCCGGACGCGCGCGAGGCGCTGTACCGCGTGGGCGACCGGCGGCTGAAGAACGGGGACACCGCCGGCGCCGCGGCCGCGTGGGAGGCGTACGCCGGCCGCTACCCCACCGGCGAGCAGACGGCGGAGGCGGCCTACCGCGCCGGCGTGCTGCACGAGCGCGCGGGGCGGGACGAGCGCGCGCGGACCATGTACGCGGCCGCCATCGCCGCGGACCCGGTGTCGTACTACGCCATCCGCGCGGCGGACCGGCTGGGCGCGGACCCGCTGGCCCGCGCCCTGGCCAGCGACCGCGGCTGGCCCGCCGCCCCCGGCGACGCCCGCGAGGCGGTGGCGGCGCTGGCACGGCTGCAGGTGCTGCACCGCGCCGGGCTGGCGGACGAGTGGAAGGCGGAGCTGGACTGGCAGCTGCGGCGGCTGGACCGCCGCCAGGGTGCGCTCATCGCGCTGGCGGAGGGGCTGCGCGACGCGGGGCACCCGGTGGAGGGGATCCGCCTGGGGCGCGAGCTGCTGGAGCGGCGTGGCGGCGAGTGGGACGAGCGCCTGCTGCGGGTCGTGTTCCCCTTCCCCTTCCGCGACCTGCTGCAGGACGAGGCGGACCGCGCGAACGTGGATCCCTACCTCCTCGCGGGCGTGGTGCGGCAGGAGTCGTCGTTCAACCCGCGGGCACGCTCGTGGGTGGGCGCCACCGGGCTCAGCCAGATCATGCCCGCCACCGGGCAGTGGCTGGCGCCGGCCACGGGCGTGAGCAGCTTCGACCCCAGCCTGCTCACCGTCCCGGAGATCAACCTGCGGATGGGCGCCCGCTACCTGCGCGACCAGCTTCGGCGCTACGGCGGCAAGCGCGACCTGGCGCTGGCAGCCTACAACGCCGGCCCCAGCCGCGCGGACCGCTGGCGCCGCGAGCTGGGCTACGGCGGCGATCCGGACGCCTTCCGCGAGCGCATTCCCTTCGCCGAAACGCGCACCTACGTCAAGGTGGTGCTGCGCAACAGCGTGGTCTACCGCCGCCTGTACGGCGGCGGGCGCTCGCCGGGGCTGTCCGCCGGCGGCGCGTAACCGCCGCCGCCGCTGACACCTGCGGGACCCGCGGCGCGTAGTTGGGGTAACCGTTGACCGCCGCGGCGCACGCCCCTACCATGGTGCGTCCCGGCGCACTTCGCTCCGCTTTCCCCTGCACGACCGATGCGAATCCATCCCCTGACGGCCCTCGTGGTGCTGCCGGCGGCGCTCGTGCTGAGCGCGGCGCCGTCCGGTGCGCAGAGCCTGCGGGGCTCGCGCGCCAGCATCGACCGCATGTACACGCAGGCGCAGAGCCACGACCTCACCTTCTACCGCACCGGCACCGGCGTGCGCGGCGCGGCGCGCGAGGGAGACCTGGTGCGGCTGAGCGGGAACGACGACTACCGGCTGTCCGGCGTGTCGTACCCGTACGCGCTGCGCAGCACGCGCACCTTCGTGCAGCGGCTGGGCGCGCAGTACCGCGCCCGCTGCGGCGAGCGGCTGGTGGTCACCAGCGCGGCACGCCCCCGTTCGCTGCGGCTGGCCAACTCCGCGGACCGCTCCGTGCACCCCACGGGAATGGCGGTGGACATCCGCAAGCCGCGCGGCCGCCGCTGCCTGGCCTGGCTCCGCGAAACGCTGCTCTCGCTGGAGGGGCAGGGCGTGCTGGAGGCCACGGAAGAGCACCGGCCTCCGCACTTCCACGTCGCCGTCTTCCCCACGCAGTACCGGCGCTACGTGGGAAACATGGGCGGCGACGGCGGCTCCGGCGAGCGACGGACGGCGCAGAGCGGCGGAAGCAGCGCCACCCGCACCACCTACCGCGTGCGGCGGGGCGACTCGCTGTGGACCATCGCGCGGCGCCACAACACCAGCGTGGACCGTCTGCGCGAAGCGAACGACATGCGCAGCAACCGCATCGTCCCCGGGCAGGTGCTCAAGGTCCCGGCGCGGTAACAGACCAGGATCGAGCGCGTCCATCGAGTGCCCCGTCGAGCGTATCGGCCGGGCACTCGCCGTTCGGGGATCAGGAAGCTGTCGCCGGGAATGACAGCGGTTCGTCCTCCGGCCCGGACACCGCGCGATGGGCGATTATCCGCATCTACAATCTCGACAACGACTTGCGCGGCGCGCCGGCATTTGCTCTCCGCGGATGGCGTGCCGTCCACCCCCTCGTCCGGACGGCGGCAGCATCCGTGGGACCTGAAAGGAGAGCACCATGAAGGCCATGAGGCGTGGATGGGCCGCGGGCGCCGTGCTGGCGCTGGCGGCGGCCCTTGCGGGGTGTGCCGGATACGGGTGGGAAGACGTGCTGCACGACGGCGTGGGCGGCTGGGGCGGGGACGTGCGGGGCAGTGTCCTGGACGTGCACGAGCGGTACCGCACCATCGTGCTGCGCCGGGACGACGGCCGGCGGACGGACGTGCGCTACGATTCGCGCACCGACGTGGTGTACCGTGACCGCCGGTACCGCCCCGAGTCGCTGGACCGCGGCGACTACGTGACCGTGCGCGTGGACCGCGATTCGCGCGGGCGGCTGTTCGCGCGGCACATCGTGGTGCGCCGCAGCGTCCGCGACCGCGACGTGTACCGCGACCGCGACGTGTACCGCGACCGTGACGTGTACCGCGATCGCGGTCGGTATCCGGGCGACGACGACCGCTACGACGCGCGGACGGCCGAGGGGCGCGTGGAGCGGGTGGAGCGGCGGGAAGGCCGCTTCCAGCTGCGCACCGGCGGGCGGACGGTGTGGGTGACGGTGCCGTACAACGCGGGCCGCGGCGTGCGCGAGCGATTCTCCCGCCTGCGCCAGGGCGACTACGTGCGCGTCTACGGGCGATACCGCGGGCGCGACCGCTTCGAGCTGGAACAATTCCGGTAAACACCCGCCGCGCGTACATTGGTGTGCAGAATCATCGGGGCCGCACCGGGCCGATCCGGCGCGGCCCTCGCGTCCCGTCCCCCGCGCGCCCACGCCGATGCACACCGCCGACACCCAGCACTACTATCACGCCCGCGACCTCCCCCGCTTCGGCGAGATCGGACAGGACGCGCCGGAGCTGGCGGAGAAGTTCTTCGCCTGGTACAACGCCGTGTTCGCGGAGGGGGCGCTCACGCAGCGGGAAAAGTCGCTGATCGCGCTGGCGGTGGCCCACGCGGTGCAGTGCCCCTACTGCATCGACGCGTACTCGCAGGATTGCCTGCAGAAGGGCGCCGACACGGAGCAGATGACGGAGGCCGTGCACGTGGCCGCCGCCATTCGCGGCGGCGCCTCGCTGGTGCACGGCATCCAGATGCGCAACCACGCCGGGCGGCTGGGGATGTAGCGAGTGCGTCAGTGCGTTAGTGCGTTAGTGCGTTAGTTGGTACGTATCCCAGTGCCTGCTTGATGCATGCCCCATCCATTCCATCCCTGGATACTGAACCTTGATCGCCGAATCCGCCGTCCGCCCCAACCGCGTGCTGCCGACGCTGCACAAGCGGCACGTTCCGCTGGCCTCCGCGGGGGAGCAGCGGGCGCTGCTGGCGCGCGTGCCCGTGGCGCAGCCGTTCGAGTCCGCGCTGATGGGAGCGGGACTGCATCCCCTGCGCGCGACGGAGATCGACGTGCTGCAGATCAACGTGGGACGCAGGTGCAACCAGACCTGCCGCCACTGCCACGTGGACGCGGGCCCCGACCGCACGGAGATGATGCCCGACGCGGTGGTGGACCGCTGCCTGGAGATCATCGAGAGCACCGACATCCCCACCATCGACATCACCGGCGGCGCGCCGGAACTGCACCGGCGCTGGCGAGAGATGGTGGTGCGGGCGCGCGCGGCGGGAAAGCACGTGATGGACCGCTGCAACCTCACCATCACCCGCCTGCCCAACTACGCGTACCTGCCGGAGTTCTTCGCCGAGCAGGGCGTGCACGTGGTGGCGTCGCTGCCGCACTACCGGGCGCGGGGGACGGACGCCCAGCGCGGCGAAGGCGTGTTCCAGGAGTCCATCGACGCGCTGCGGGCGCTGAACGCGACGGGCTACGGGAGGGTGGAGACGGGGCTGCAGCTGGACCTGGTCACCAACCCCGTCGGCACCTTTCTGCCGGGGAACCAGGGGGCGCTGGAGGCGGAGTGGAAGCGGCAGATGGAGCGGCTCTACGGCATCCGCTTCAACCGGCTGTACACCATCACCAACATGCCCATCAGCCGGTTCCTGGACTTCCTGGACGAGAGCGGGCGGCTGGAGGAGTACATGGAGCGGCTGGTGACGGCCTTCAACCCCGCCGCCGCCGCGGGCGTGATGTGCCGCAACACCCTCTCCGTGGGCTGGGACGGCACGCTGTACGACTGCGACTTCAACCAGATGCTGGAGCTGCCGGTGCACCCCGCGGCACCGCGCACCATCTTCGACTTCGACCTGGACGCGCTGGCCCGCCGCGAGATCGTGCTGGGCCCGCACTGCTACGGCTGCACCGCCGGCGCCGGCTCCAGCTGCGGCGGCGCCACCGTGTAGCCGTCCGCTCCCTGCCATATCGAGGCTCTACCGACCGGGCTTCACACAGAGCCAGCAGAGTCAACGGCGCTCGTTCT
>DATAAG010000709.1:0-6063 GCA_036260235.1 Longimicrobium sp. | reverse complement strand
CCCAGGGTTTTTGGGGGAGGTGGGCGAGTAATGCGAGCCCGGAGGGGGCGAGCCCGGAGGGGGCGTTCGCGCCGGGCTGTGCGGTACCGCGATCGGGCAGGAGCGCTCCCGCGGGGTTGCGCGGAGGGGCGGCGATGGCTTGTATTGCTGCACCGCGTCTGCCGCCGCCGATCCATCCATCCCTTTTCGTGCTTCTGCCTGCAGACATCACGACGCCGCGAGCCGTCTGTCGTCTCCCTCTCCGCACGCAGTTCGTGCGGGGAGGGGGCCGGGGGAGGGGCCCTCAGCGCCGGGCGAGGAGGCGGATGAGGCGCTCCAGGCGGCTGCGGTACGCGGCGGCCAGGCGCGCCGGCGAGCGGTGCGGTACCAGCCAGGTCAGCACGGCGCGCGCCCGGTCCGCGGGCCCGCGGACGGCCAGCGTGCGCCCGCCGGCTACCGGCTGGTCCAGCCGCTGCAGCGCGGACAGGTCCAGCGCCTCCACCACCTTCCGGACGCGCGCGCCGCTGCGGGCTTCCAGGAAGGCGAGGAGCTCCGCATCCACCGTCCCGGGCGCCAGCCGCTCCGCCAGCGCCAGCGCCGGATACACGTGGTGCGCCATCCGCCGCGCATCCAGGAACGCGCGCAGGGCGGTGACGTCGGCGCCCGCGCGCATTGCCAGCACCAGCTCCACCACGCGCACCAGCAGCAGGTTCTCGCGGTGCTCCGCCGCGTGCGCGGCCAGCGTCGCCAGCAGGAACGGGCCGGCCAGCACGCGGGACGGGGTGCGCACGCCGGGCATGGCGGCGGTGTCGCCCGGGCCCGGGGTGCCCATCCGCAGCGTGCCCGTGCCCGTGGTGCGGTCGAACGACGCGTGCAGGTTCACAGTGAGCGGGTTGTCGCGGTGCGCCAGCGCCAGCGACGCGTCGCGCCCGGAATGGCCGGGTGGGCGCCAGTCGGCGTGGTACGGGTGGCGCTGGAAGTCGCCCCGCAGCCGCTGGTACCCGGCAGCCGCGAGCGCGCGCTCCGCGGCGGGGACGTGCTCCGGATCGATCACCAGGTCGATGTCCGTCATCGGCCGGGTGCCGGGCTCCGGAAAGAAGGCGCGGGCGGTGTGCATCCCCTTGATCACCGTCGCCGTCGCTCCGGCGGCGGCCAGCACGGCGAGCGCGGCGTCCAGCTCCGCCGCCGCCCGCTCCGCCCGCGCGCGGCCGTGCTCCAGGTGCAGGCGCAGCAGGGCCGCGGTGGACGGCCGGGCCTGCAGCGATCCGCGCTCGATCCAGTGCCCCAGCAGCGCGCCCATCCCCAGCGTGAACGCCGCGATCCCCAGCGCCTCCGCGCCGACGGCATCGCCCGCGTCCAGCCGCGCGGGGCGGCCGGCCAGCAGCTCGCCGGCGACGCGCACGATCTCGCGGCGGCCGGCCATCCAGCGCTCCACCGGCAGCTCCGGCCACAGCCAGCGCGGCGTGCCCCGCTCGCGCGCCTGGCGAAAGCGGCGCTCCACCTCGTCCGCCGTCATGTCCAGGGCGCCGAAGGGGAGCGCGGGTGCGTCGCCGGGCATGAGGGGGAGCGGGGAAAAGCGGTCGGGAACGGAAACCCAAGATAGACGACCGGGAGGCGGCGTGCGAGTGGTGCACCTGAGTGCGTTGCGCGATCCCTTTCGCCGCTGCGGCGCGGAGCTGCTGGACGCCTGGCCCACGCTCACCGCCGTCGCGGGCGCCGCGGCGGGCGTGGGGGTGGAGGTCACGGTGGTGCAGGCCGGCTGGCGCGACGAGGTGCTGCAGCGCGCGGGCGTGCCGGTGCACTTCGTGGCGGAGCCCGGCGGATCGACGCTCCCGGAGCGGCTGAGCACCGGCGTGCCGCTGCGGCTGATGGCCCGCGTCCGCGCGCTGCGGCCGGACGTCATCCACTTCCACGGCCTGGGCTTTCCCGTGCCCACCCGGATCGCGTGCCGCCTGGCGCCGGTCCTGGTGCAGGACCACTCGGACAGGGTGCCGCCGCCCTCGCGCCGCGGCCTGCGCCGCTGGGGACTGGCGCGGGCGGCGGGCGTGGCGTTCACCGCGCGCGAGCTGGCGCAGCCGTTCGTCGCGGCCGGCGTGCTGCCGGGGGAGATGCCGGTGTTCGAGGTGCTGGAGTCGTCCACCCGCCTTACCCCGGGCGACGTCGGCGGGGCGCGGGCCGCGGCGGGGGTGCACGGCGACCCCTGCGTCCTTTCCGTCGGACGGCTGAACGAGGGGAAGGATCCGCTGACGGTGCTGGATGCGTTCGCGCGCGCGGCCCCGCGGCTGCCGGACGCGCACCTGTGGATGGCGTTCGGCGACGCGCCGATGCTGGACGCCGTGCAGGCCCGCATCGGCGCGAACCCCGTGCTGCGCGAGCGCGCCCACCTGCTGGGCCGCGTGCCGCACGAGCGCGTCCAGGACCTCTGCCGCGCCGCCGACCTCTTCGTCTCCGCCAGCAGGCGCGAGGGGAGCGGATACGCCGTGCTGGAGGCGCTGGCGTGCGGCGCCACGCCGCTGGTCACCGACATCCCCGCGCACCGCCGCATCGTCCGCGGCGGCGCGGTCGGGGGCCTGTTCCCGCCGGGGGACGCGGGCGCGCTGGCGGGGCTGATCCTCGTCCACGCCGGCCGGGATCGGGACGCGGCCCGGGTCGCCGCGCGCGGTCACTTCGAGCGGCACCTCTCCTTCGAGGCGGTCGGGCGCGAGCTGCGCCAGGCGTACGAGCAGCTCGCGAGGCGGCCGTGAAGGTGGCGATGGTGGTGCCCGGCGGCGTGCACCGCAGCGGCACGGAGATGGTGATCCCGGTCCTGCTGGCGCTGGTGGAGCGGGTGGCGCGCGTGCACGAGCTGCACGTCTTCGCCCTGCGGCAGGAGCCGGCGCCCTGCCGGTGGACGCTGCTGGGCGCGCGTGTGACCAACGCGGGGCGGCGGCCGGTACAGCCGCGCGCGCTGGCGCAGGTGCTGGCGGAGCACCGCCGCGCGCCCTTCGACGTCTTTCACGGCGTGTGGGCGGCGTGCGGGATGGTGGCGGGCTCGGCCGGCAAGCTGGCGCGCCGCCCCGCGCTGGTGCACCTGACCGGCGGCGACGTCGCGGACGCGCCGGAGGTGGGCTACGGCCGCTGCCGCACCCCCAGCGGCCGCGCGATGATCCGCGCCTCCGCCGCCCTGGGCGACCACGTGACCACGCCCAGCGAGCGGATGGTGGCGCTGGCGCGGGCGCAGGGGATCAGGGCCGAGCGGCTCACCTACGGCGTCTCGCTCGACAGCTGGCCCGTCCGCCCGCCCGTGCGCCGCCAGCCGGGCGCGGAGGCCCGCCTGCTCTTCGCGGCCAGCCTGAACGCGGTGAAGGACCCGTTCACCATGGTACGCGCCGCGGCGGCGCTGCGGGCGCGCGGGGTGCGCTTTCGCCTGGACGTGCTGGGGGCGGACACGCTGGGCGGCGCCGTGCAGCGGCTGGCGGCGGAGCTGGGCCTGGAGGGCGTGGTGCACTTCCACGGCTGGGTGCCGCACGGCGAGCTGCGCGGGTGGATGGAGCGCGCGGACGCCCTGCTGCTCACCTCGCGCCACGAGGGCGACCCGATCGTCGCCCTGGAGGCGGCGGTCGCGGGCGTGCCCACGGTCGGCACGCCGGTTGGGCACCTGGTGGAGTGGGCGCCGGACGCCGCCGTCACCGTGCCCTTCGCGGACCCCGACGCGCTGGCGGACGCCGTCGCCGCGCTGCTGTGCGACGAGGAGCGCCGCCTGTCGATGGCGGCCGCGGCGCAGCGCCACGCGGTTCGGCACGACGCGGATCACACCGCCGCGCGCGTGCTGCAGCTGTACGACGAGCTCACCGCCCGCCGCCGCGGCCGATGAGCGGGATGGAATCCGCTACCTTCGCGGTGTTCGGCATCCCCCTCCGCTTCGAATCCGACGCGCGGGAGGTGATCGATGCCGCAGATGCCCTCTTCGGCCCCTGGCGCGGCGTGGCGATGGAGGAGGCGTGGGCCGGACGCGCGCCGGTGCGCATCCGCATCACGCTCGCGCTGGACGAGGGCGGCCCGGGGCGTCAGGGGATGCGCATCCGCGAACCCGGGCGGCTGGCGGTGCGGGCGCCCGGCATCCGTGCGCGCGCGGACGTGCGGCGGCGCGCGGCGGTGGCGCGCGTGAGCCCGGAGGTGGTGGCGGACCGGGAGCGCTTCCGCGGCGGCGTGCTGGAGATGCTGGCGCTCTGGCTGCTCACCGGGCTGGACCGCGAGCCGCTGCACGCGGCCGCCGTGGTCCGTGGCGGGACGGCGCTCCTCCTGGCCGGCCCCAGCGGTGTGGGGAAGAGCACGCTCACCTACGCCGCGCTGCGCTCCGGCCTGCGGGTGCTCTCGGAAGACACCGTCTTTCTGCAGGAATCCCCCGTCCCCCGCGTGTGGGGGCTGGGGGGATTCGTCCACCTGCATCCCGGCGCCGCGCGGTTCTTTCCCGAGCTGCGCACCCTGCCGCCCCGCCGCCGCGCCAACGGCGACCTCAAGCTGGCCATCCACACGCCGCCGGTGACCGCCGGCATCGAGCGCGCCGGGATCTGCCTGCTGGCGCGGGGGGATGCCGCGGGCGTGGCGCGCCTGGCGCCGGATGCGGTGGAGCGGGAGGTGGCGGCGGGGTTGGACGCGGGGTTCGACCGCTTCGCCGCGACCATCGGGCGGCGGGTGCGGCGGGTCGCGGAGGGCGGCGCATGGCGGCTCACCCTGTCCCCCTCGCCGGCGGATGCGGTGCCCCTGCTGCACCGCATGCTGGACGAGGTGGAGGGCGAGCCGGGATCCAGGTGATCTGCGGATCCGCGACAGCCATCGAACCGCTTACGCCGTGCAGTTCTCCCCTTCACCGCGAGGAACGAGCAGGGAGGGGCCCTCAGCCGGCGGTGTAGATGGTGACGGCGGTGTCTTCGAAGATGCGGCGGCGGCCGCCGGGGGGCATGGGATGATCCGCGGCGTGCTCGACCGAGAGCACGGCGGCGAACGGCGTCTCGATCCAGATCTCGATCAGCCGGTCCAGCATCCGCGACTCGTACGGCGGGTCCGCGAAGGCCACGTCGTAGGCGCCGGCCTCCAGCGCCTGGGCGAAGGGGAGCGCGTCCTTCTTGAAGATGCGCGTCTTCTCGCGCACGTGCAGCGCGGCCACGTTGGCCTTGAGCGCGTGCAGGCTGGCGGGGCGCGTCTCCACGAAGTCCGCCTTCGCCGCGCCGCGCGAGAGCGCCTCCAGCCCCAGCGCGCCCGTCCCGGCGAACAGGTCCAGCACCCGCGCCCCCTTCAGCCGCGGCTCCAGCTCGGTGAGCCAGGCATCGCGCACGTGCTCGGCCGTGGGCCGCACGCGCCGGTCCGCCGGCGAGGTGAGGTGCCGGCCCGCCATCTTCCCCCCGACGATCCTCATCCGCGGCGCCCCCGTCCCGCCGTCACGGCGCGATCCATCCCTTCCACTTCGCCTCGTCCCACCCCACGGTCAGGTGGTTCCCGGAGCGCACCAGCGGCGTCACCAGCAGCGCGGGGTCGTCCGCCAGCAGGGGGAGGATGCGCGCGTCGGGGACGTGCGCCACGTGCAGCCCGCGCTCTTTGAAGCGCCTGCCGCCGCGGTCCAGCAGCGCCTCGGCCCCGAACCGCTCCGCGAACCGCTTCAGCTCGCCCGGCGACGCGGCGCGCTCCCTGAGGTCCACGAAGTGGGTCTTGATGCGACGCTCCTTGAAGAACCGCAGCGCCTTCTTCGTCTCGTTGCAGCTCTTCAGCCCGAAGATCTGGACTTCCATCCGTTGCCCCTCCCCCGGCCCCCTCCCCGCACAAACTGCGCGCGGAGAGGGGGGGAGACGTGTGCGCTGAGTACGTGTGTTTTCAACCGGCATCCTGTCGTCCGCCCGTCGGCCCCCTCTCCCCCGGCCCCTCTCCCCCGCTGCGCGGGAGAAAGGGGAGAACTGCGTTGGTCCGAGGTGCGTCGACGTACATCTCACTGCGCCCGCCGGGGCCCCCTCCCCCCGACCCCCTCCCCCGCTCCGCGGGAGAGGGGGAGAATTCGATCGCGCTTCGGACTGCGCCTGCCGTTCTCCCTCCCCCACGCAGTTCGTGGGGGGA
>DATAAG010000708.1:0-4787 GCA_036260235.1 Longimicrobium sp. | reverse complement strand
GGCGGCGGCCCTGCGGCCGCCGCCCTACCCGGATGCGTCCCATGATCGCAGCACCCCACCACCGGCACCGGACCGCGGGCCTCGCGCTCGCCCTCTGTCTCGCCCTTCCCGCCGCCGCCGCGGCGCAGGCGCCCGCCCCGGAGGCGCGGCAGATCCGCGCCACCCGCGTCGACGCCGCGCCGAACGTGGACGGGCGGCTGGACGACGCCGTCTGGCGGCAGGCCAGCTGGGTGAGCGACTTCACCACCCGCGAGCCGGTGGAGGGCGCCCGCCCCGCCGGCGCCACCGAGGTCGCCTTCCTGGTGGACGGCGGCAACCTGTACGTGGGCGCACGCCTGCGCGGCGCCGCCCCCGGCGACGTGCGCGCCCAGCTGGCCCGCCGCGACCGCGAGGGCGACGCCGAGCAGCTGGCCATCTCGCTGGACACCTACCACGACCGCCGCACCGCCTACACCTTTGCCGTCAGCGCGGCGGGAACGCGCATCGACTACTACCATCCGGCCGACAGCGAGGGGAGCCGCAGCTACTCGTTCGACCCCGTCTGGGAGGCGGAGACGCAGGTGGATTCCGCCGGGTGGACGGCGGAGATGCGCATCCCCCTCTCGCAGCTGCGCTTCACCGGCGCGCCGGAGCAGGTGTGGGGGATCAACGTCGTGCGCCGGGTGCCGGCGCGGAACGAGGTGGCGTACTGGGCGCTGGTGCGGCGCAACGAGACCGGCTGGTCGTCGCGGATGGGACAGCTCGTCGGGCTCGGCGCGCTGCGGCCGTCGCGGCGGCTGGAGCTGCTGCCGTACGTGGCCGCGGAGGGGCGCATCGCGCAGCCGGAGGACCCGCGCGACCCGTTCGTGGCGGAGCGCGAGGCGGGGATGCGCGTGGGCGGCGACCTGAAGATGGGGCTGGGCCCGTCGTTTACGCTGGAGGCCACCATCAACCCGGACTTCGGGCAGGTGGAGGCGGACCCGGCGGAGGTGAACCTGACGCAGTTCGAGACCTTCTTCTCCGAGCGGCGCCCGTTCTTCGTGGAGGGCACCTCGCTGCTGGGGAGCCGCGGCCTCTTCTACTCCCGCCGCATCGGCGCCCCGCCGCCGGGACGGCCGCAGGCGCACTACTTCGACGTCGTCGACAACACCACCATCCTGGGCGCGGCCAAGGTCACCGGCCGCACCCGCGCGGGGCTCTCGCTCGCCACCTTGGCGGCGCTGACGGCGCGCGAGCGGGCCGCCACCTTCGACACCCTCACCGAGACCTTCGGCCGGGCGGAGGTCGCGCCCCCGGCGGCGTACGGCGTGGTGGCGGTGCAGCAGGAGCTCGGGCGCGACCGCTCGACGCTGGGCGGAAGCCTGACGGGGGTGCGGCGGTGGATGGACGGGGATGATCCGCTGGCGGCGCTCGTCCCGGAGCAGGCGGTCTCCGGGATCATCGACGGTCGGCTGCGCTGGAACGGCGGGCAGTACGACATCAGCGCCTTCGCGGGCTACAGCCACGTCACGGGCGACTCGCTGGCCATCCTGCGCCTGCAGCGCTCGCCGCGCCGCTACTTCCAGCGGCCGGACGCGAACCACGTGGAGGTGGACCCCTCGCGCACCGCGCTGGGCGGGCTGCTGCTGGGCATCAACCACAGCCGGATGAGCGGGCGGCACTGGCTGTGGGACGTGGACTACACCGAGCAGCACCCGGGGCTGGAGCTGAACGACGTCGGGCAGCAGGGCTCCGCCGACAACCGCTTCTTCTCCGGCAACATCCGCTACCGCGAGACGGAGCCGGGGCGCGTGTTCCGCTACTACGAGGCGGGGCTGTACCAGGAGGGCACGTGGAACCTGGACGGCGTCCGCAACCAGTTCGCCTACGGCCTGGGGACGTACGCGCAGCTGCGCAACTACTGGGGGATCGAGGCGGCGCTCATCCGCATCGACCGCGCCCTGAGCGACGACCTGACGCGCGGCGGGCCGCTGATGGGCACCGGCGCGGGGTGGCGCATCGAGGCGGAGGTGGCGGGGAACCCGGCGAACCGCACGCGGTGGGAAATCGAGACCAACCTGCAGCGCGACGAGCTGGGGGGATGGAGCACGGAGGCGAGCGGCAGCCTGTCGTTCCGCCCGGGACCGCGGTGGGAGCTTTCCATCGACCCCGCGTGGCTCCGCGGCGTGAACGCGCGCCAGTACGTAACGGAGACGGGCGGCGGCACCGGGGCCACCTTCGGCCGGCGGTACGTGTTCGCCTTCGTGGAGCGCAGCGAGCTGCGGGCGCAGGTGCGGCTGAACTACGCGCTCTCGCCGGACCTGACGCTGGAGACGTACGCGGAGCCCTTCGCCAGCAGCGGGCGCTTCTACGACTTCGGCGAGCTGCGGGCGGCGCGCAGCCGCGACCTGCGCACCTACGGCCAGGACGGCACCACGATCGCGGCCGACCCCGCCACCGGCGGCTGGCGGGTGACGGACGGGCCGGCGCAGTTCGTCATCCCCAACCGCGACTTCGACGTGCGCTCGTTCCGCAGCAACGCGGTGCTGCGGTGGGAGTGGCGGCCGGGGAGCACCCTGTTCGTGGTCTGGCAGCAGAACCGCGGCCGTTCCGAGGCGGAGTGGAGCCGCCTGGGCCCCGGCGACCTGTTCGGCTCGCTCACCGCCCGCGGCGACAACTTCCTGGCGGTGAAGGCCACGTACTGGCTGCCGGTCCGGTGAACTGACAGGGAATAGGGAATAGGGAGTAGGTGATGGATGGGGAGACGGGTGCGGCCTGGCGTCGGCCGTCCTTGCGAAGAAGGGCCGCTCCGCGGATGTGATGCGCGAAGAGAAACCCTCCCCGGATCACCCGGGGAGGGTTTCTCGCATCCCTGCAATCTGCCGCCGCCGTTGCAGGCTATTCCCTATTCCCTATTCCCTATTCCCTATTCC
This sequence comes from Longimicrobium sp., assembly GCA_036260235.1. Classification (GTDB taxonomy): domain Bacteria; phylum Gemmatimonadota; class Gemmatimonadetes; order Longimicrobiales; family Longimicrobiaceae; genus Longimicrobium. The sequence goes on along the minus strand of DATAAG010000708.1, from coordinate 1,896 downwards.
CTGCCCTACTGCCGCGCGGTCACCAGCTGCCCGCCCCGCACCACCCCCAGCGACACGTCCTTGCCCACCACGTCGCCGTTGCGGTCGAAGCGGATGGTCCCCGAGACCCCCTCGAACGCCGGCGAGCCGCCCTCCATGCCGATGCGGGCCACGTAGTCCCGCAGCGCCGCGCGGTCGGCGCCCACCTCGTCGATGGCGCGCCGCAGCAGGTTGATGACGTCGTAGGTCATCGCGCCGCGGTGGTCCGGAAACGACTTGAAGCGCTCCCGGTAGTTGGCGACGAACTGCCGCGCGCTCTCCGTGGGGCGGTCGGGAAGGAAGGCGGAGCTGACGAAGACCCCCTCCGCCGGGGCGCCCGCGTCCTTGATCCCCGTCAGCCCGTCGGACCCCAGGATCGGGCCGGTGTACCCCAGCCGCCGGGCCGCCTGCACGATCTTGAGCCCCGCCTCCGCCTGCCCGCCGATCACCAGCGCGTCCGCGCCGCGGCGCATGGCGCGGGTGAGGTAGGGGTCCAGCTCGTCCCCCCGCTCCACCACGGCAGGAAGGTAGGGATCCGCCGAGACCACCGCCCCGCCCCCGCTGCGGAAGGCGCGCTCGAAGGTGGTCATCACCCCCTGCCCGTAGTCGTCGTTGGCGTACAGCACCGCCGCCCGCCGCCGCCCCAGCCGCGCCGCCCCCTGCGCCAGCACCGGCGAGAACTCCAGGTCCGTGGGCGTCACCCGAAAGCTCCACGGCCCCGCGTTGGTGAACGCCGGCGCGGAGGAGGCGGGGGAGATGTGCATCAGCGGCTCTCCCGCCCCGCTTTCGCTGTTGTAGACGGTGGCCGCCTTGATGCTCGCGCCCGAGTTCACGTGCCCCACCACCGCCACCACCCGGCCGTCCCGCCGCAGCGAGTCCGCCACCGTGAGCGCCACCTGCGGGTCCGCGCGGTCGTCCATCATCACCAGCCGCACGGTGCGCCCGTCGATCCCCCCGTCCTGGTTGATCTCCTCCACCGCCATCTCCGCGGCCATGCGCATGGACGCCCCGTTCGCCGCGCCCAGCGGACCCGCCACGCCGATGTAGATGGCGTCGTCGGAGCCGCGGCACCCGGTGGCCAGCAGGAGCGCCAAAGTCAACATGGCGCGCGGGACTGTTGAGGACATATTTTATCCGGACGGTGAAAAGACACGCCGCGCGTCGGCGTTCAGGGAGTCGGGCGCGGGCAGGCAACCCCTTGCCGCACCACGGGTTCGCCCCTTCCACGGCTCCGCCGCGCGCCCCACGCTCAGCACCACGCACACGAGCCGCTTGACGAAGTAGACAAAGTAGACTAACTTCCGGGTCGTCCTCTCTGTCCACTTTATGGTGGGGTTCCACAGAGTAGACTATCGGGTGTTTGGGGCCCTCGCAAGGACCGTGTGTTTCCTGCGCCCCCGGCCGCCCGTGGCACGACAATGCTTCCGTTCAACCGGAGTCGGGAGGGCCCGCGGGCGCTCCCCCTCCCTCGCAGGCGGCGCGCCCGGGACCGGCGCCACCCGCCGAGGAGCCCGGCCATGGCCATGCACGCACACGCGACAAGGAGCAGCACCTCACGACCGCGCGGACGGCGCCGTAACGCGAGCCGGCGCTGGTGCATCCCCCCCGCCATCCTGCGCGAGCCCGACGAAACGCTGGAAGCGTCACAGATCCTGGAGGAGCTCAAGGGCGACCTGGGGCTGCTGCTGTGGAACTCGCTCCGCGACGTGACGCTCTGGGCGTCCGTCGAGCCGGAGCGCCGCGAGGGGCTGTTCACCCCCGACGCGGCCGAGAAGCGCCTGCGCGACCTGCGCAGCTGCGGCGTGGACCCCACCCTGGAGGTGTCGCTCACCACGCTGGCGGCGGTGGTGGGGAGCCCCGGCACCGCCAGCCCCGAGA
>DATAAG010000707.1:0-14609 GCA_036260235.1 Longimicrobium sp. | reverse complement strand
CGCCGCCACTTCGACGAGCGGGAGGTCGTGGAGCTGGCGCTGGCGGTCGCGGCGGAGAACTTCTTCAACCGGATGAACGCCGCGCTGGGCGTAGAGGCGCAGGGCTTCTGCGCGCTGCCTTCCGTCCAGGGTCGCGCGCAGGTGGCGGCCGGCTGACGCCGAATGGGGCAGCGCGACAGGAGGGCGACGGCCGCTGCCATCGCCCTCCTTCGTCCTTCTCGGTGATCCGGGATCAGTAGTACGGGTTTACGCCCGCCTCGTGGTCGGTCAGGTCCACGATGTCGCGCACCTCGGGGATCTCCTCGCGCACCATCCGCTCGATCCCCTGCCGGAGCGTGAGCGCCGAGGCCGCGCACCCCTGGCAGCCGCCCGTCATCCGCACGTAGATCACGTCGTCCGCCACGTCCACCAGCTCCACCGCCCCGCCGTGCGCGGCGATGCGCGGGTTGATGAGCTCGTCGAAGACGGACTGCACCTTCTCGGCGAGCGGTCCGCTGAGCCCCGCGCCGCCCGTGGAGGTCACCGTGGCGGCGGGGCGGTTGGGTCGAGGCGTCTCCACGCTGAAGCCGCCGTCCGCATCGCACGAGATGGTGGCGCCGCTCAGCAGGGTGCTGGTGTCCAGGTTCAGGAGGACACGGATGCCCTCCAGGTTGATGGCGATCTCCGTCTTCTGCTTGTCCTCGCGCTCCACCAGCGAGATGGCGTACTCGCGGTCCAGCGGGCTGCGCGCCTCGCCGTCCACCCCTGGCGCCAACGTGATGCGCAGCGCGGGGTCGCGCACCGCCCCCGCGTCGACGAGGGTCTGGATCCTGGCGCGGGCTTCGTCTGTGAGCTGGATCATCGTCGTCCGTTCGTGTCAGTCTGCCTCGGCGTGCGCATACACCCCGCTCCCGGTCCGGTTCACCCGCCGCGGGTTCCACGCGTCACTCCGGCCGCCAGCCCCGGGCAGGCAGATTCCTCAGCCGGCGCCATGGTTCCGTGCGTCGGCGAGGACTACGTGGCGCCTCCTTCGGAGTGACGGGATCGGGAATCGGGTTGGATCCCCCCCCACTTACCACTCGCGCACCGACGCACTCCGCACTCAGACACTCACTCATCCGCCGATCACGAACTGCGTGCTGCCGATGCGGCCGCCGCGCTCGAAGTACATCACCACGCTGCGGCCGCCCAGCTGCTGCAGCGCCTGCGCCGCGCTCTCCGCGCTGGTGATGCGCAGCCGGTTGATCTGCAGGATCAGGTCGCCTTCCTGCAGCCCCAGGCCGCGCGCGGCGTCTGAAAGCCCGACGATCAGCGCGCCCTGCTCGTTGGTGAGCCCGCGCTCCGCCCGGATGGCGGGGGTGAGGGTGACGAGCTGGAAGTCGCGCAGCGCCTGGATGCGCTCGGCGTTCACGGAGGGGAGGTCGCCGGGCTGCACCCGGATGGCGCGCTCGCGGCCGCCCTCCATCACCCGCACCTCCAGCGGCTCGCCGTACGCGGCGTTCAGCAGCCCCGCCTGCCAGTCCAGCGGGGTGCGCACCCGCTGACCGCCGATCCCCACGACGCGCATCCCCGTGCGCAGCCCCGCCCGCTCCGCCGGCGACCCGGGGACCACGGAGGAGATGCGCACCTCCGCCAGCCGCCGCGGCCCCTCCGTGCGCACCGCCTCCACCTCCGCACCGATCCACGCGCGCCGGTACCGCCCGTCGTCCGCCAGGTCCATGGCGATGCGCCGCGCGCGGTTGATGGGGATGGCGAACCCCAGCCCCTCGCTCCCGCCGGTGGACGAGAGGATGGACGAGTTGACGCCGACGACCTCGCCCAGCGCGTTGACCAGCGGGCCGCCGGAGTTGCCGGGGTTGATGGAGGCGTCGGTCTGGATCATGTCCAGCGAGTAGCTGCGCTCGCCGTTGCCGCCCAGGATGTTGCGGCCCACGGCGCTCACCACCCCCGCGCTCACCGAGGGCTCCGGGTTGCTGAGCAGGAACCCGAACGGGTTGCCGATGGCGATCACCCACTCGCCGATCATCAGCCCGTCGCTGTTCCCCAGCGGCGCCACCGGCAGCGCCCGCTCGCCGCGGGGCAGGCGGATGCGCAGCAGGGCCAGGTCGTTCACCTCGTCGCTCCCCACCACGTCGGCGTCGAACTCGCGGCCGTCGGGAAGGGTGACCACCACCTCCGTGGCCGCGCGCACCACGTGCTCGTTGGTGATCACCAGCCCCTCGGCGGTGATGATGAAGCCGGAGCCCAGCCCCGCCGTCTCCCGCTGGGCCCCGGGCGGGAGCATCATCTCCTCCCAGAGCGTGCGCGGCACCACCCGCTCGCGCCGCAGCACGTTCACGCTCACCACCGCCGGCGCCACGCGCTCCGACGCGGTGACGATGGCGGTGCGCCGCGAGTCCTGCGAGCGGGCGCTGGCCTGGACTGCCTGGGTGGAGCGGGCGGCGGGCGGCGCCTCCAGCTGCTCCTTCTCCCGCTCACGGACGGCCTGGTTCCCCGCGGCGGCGCCTCCGCACGCGGCGACGGCGGTGGAAAGCAGGACGATGGCCGGGATCAGTGACGTGCGTTGCATCCTTGAACAACCAGGTTCGGTCGATGGACTTTCGTGCGCGGGCCGGGGAGGCGTGTACCCGTGGCCTCTCCGGCGGTTGCACGGCGAAATAGTAGAGTGCCGGGGATGGGATGCGGAAGGCCGGCGAACCGTTTGCCTTGTTAGTGCGTTAGTGCGTGAGTGCGTGAGTGCGTGAGTGCGTGAGCGACGGACGTACGGCTAGGCTCCGTCACCTTGTCACCTTGTCACCCCGGCGGGCATTGCGTCCGCCCCGCGTTGCTGCAAACTTTTGTCGCAGCCCCGGCTGGTCCGGGTTGTCCCCCATCCCTCGTCCCGATCCACCTGATGAAGATGCGGTTCCTTCTGCCCCTGGCGGCGGTGGCGCTCACCGCCGGCTCCGCGGCCGCGCAGCGCCCCATCGTCCCCGGCGAGATCACGCGCGGCGCCCTGAGCAACAGCGATCCGCGGCTCCCCAACGGCACCTACTACGACGACTACGTCTTCGCTGGCCGCCGCAACGAGACAGTGATCGTCACGCTGGAGTCCGGGTCGTTCGACACGTACCTCTACCTGGGCACCCTGCGCCGCGGCACCTTTACGGAGCTGCAGCGCGACGACGACGGCGGCAACGGCACCAACTCGCGGATCGAGGTGCGGCTTCCGGAAGACGGCACCTACGTCATCCGCGCCAGTTCGCTCTCCTCGCGCACCGGGGGGTACACGCTCACGCTGAACGGCGGCCGCGCCACCAGCGGCGGCGGCTGGTACGAATCCGAGCGCCCTGAGCCGATCTACGACTCTCCAGTCTACGACGCGCGCAACGGCGGGCCAGTCGAGTCGGGGGAGCGCATCCGCGGCCGCCTCTCGTCTGGCGACGCCACACTGGACAACGGCGCCCCCTTCCACCTGTACTCGTACGACGGCCGCCGGGGCGAGCGCCTGACCATCACGCTGCGCTCCAGCGACTTCGACTCGTACCTGGTGATCGGCACGCGCGGCGGGCGGCACGGCATCGGCACGGTGCTGGCGCGCGACGACGACAGCGGAGGCGGCGTGGACGGCCACGATTCGCGCATCGACGTCACCCTGCCCGGCGACGGCGAGGTGGTGATCCGCGTGAACCCGCTGACGGTGGAGGAAGGGACGTACGAGCTGGAGGTGGAGAGCAGCCTGGGAGGCCGGTACTCCGACCGGCCGCAGGTGATGCCGCGTCCCCGCCCCGGCGGCCTCGACGACCGTGACGATTCGGTGGAGGACGTCATCGATTCGCGGCTGATCGGTCGGTGGGGGCTCACGGTGCCGGGCGTGCGGGTGAACCACGGCGACTGGAGCAGCGTGACCGCCAACGCGTCGATGGGCATCCTGACCATCGAGGAAGACGGCGCGTACGCCTGGCGCAAGAACGGCCGGCTGCTGCGCGGCCAGCTGGTGCCCTTCACGCCGCGGCGGGATGCGCGGCCGGGAGTGTCGTACTACCTGATCAACGACGGCCGCGACGAGTTCTACGTCTTCTTCACCGAGTACCGCGGCGAGCGCTACATGCAGGTGAACGGCCGCAACACCGACGTCGTCGTCGCCTACGGCTACCGCGAAGGCGGCAGCTGGTAGGGCAAAAGACCAAACAGAATTTTCTAACGCAGAGCAGCAGAGAAGCAGAGGAACAGCAATCACTACTCTGCTGCTCTGCTGCTCTGCGTGACATTTTGCTTTTGTGGATTGCTCTGATCTCTACTCCGCGTCTGGCAGATCATCCGGGGCGTCGTCTTCGATCCAGACGCTCTTGATGTTGACGAACTCATGGATGCCGAACACGCCCAGCTCCCGTCCGTAGCCCGACTGCTTGACGCCGCCGAACGGTAACCGCGGGTCGGAGGCGACCATCGCGTTCACGTAGGTCATCCCCGCCTCGATCTCGGCGACGAAGCGGCGGCGCTCGCCTTCGTCGCGCGTCCACACGCTGCTTCCCAGGCCGAACTGCGAGTCGTTCGCCAGCGCGATCGCCTGGCCGACGTCCGCCACGCGGAAGAGCGACGCCACGGGGCCGAACACCTCCTCGCGGTACGCGGGCGCATCCTCCGGGATGTCGGCCAGGATGGTGGGCGGATAAAAGAAGCCCGGCCCCTCCATCGGCCGCCCCCCCGTGAGCACGCGCGCGCCGGCGGCCACGGAGGCGCGCACCTGCTCGTCCACCTCGTCGCGGATGGCGGCGGTGGCCAGGGGGCCCACGTCCGTCGCCTCGTCCATCGGGTCGCCGACGCGCAGCGCCTGCATCGCCGCCACGAAGCGGCGCTCGAACTCGTCCGCCACCTCCTGGTGCACGATGAAGCGCTTGGCCGCGATGCACGACTGGCCGTTGTTGATGCAGCGCGCCTTCGCCGCCGTCTTCGCGGCCGCGTCCAGGTCCGCGCTGGGCATAACGATGAACGGATCGCTGCCGCCCAGCTCCAGCACGGTCTTCTTGAGGTTGCGCCCGGCGCGCTCCGCCACGCTCTGTCCCGCGGGCGTGCTGCCGGTGAGCGTCGCCGCGGCCACGCGCTCGTCGTCCAGGATCCCGCCCACCGCATCCGCGCCGACGAGCAGCGTCTGGAAGACCCCGTCCTCGAACCCCGCGCGGCGCAGGACGTCTTCGATGGCCAGCGCGCACTGCGGCACGTTGGAGGCGTGCTTCAGCAGGCCCACGTTGCCGGCCATCAGCCCCGGCGTGGCGAAGCGGAAGACCTGCCAGAACGGAAAGTTCCACGGCATCACCGCCAGCACGGCCCCGAGCGGGAGGAAGTGCACCTCCCCGCGCGCCTTCCCGCCCACGTCCGCGGGGCGCGGCGCCAGCATCTCCGCCGCGTGCCCGGCATAGTGGCGGCACACCCACGCGCACTTCTCCGCCTCCGCCCGCGCCGCGGCGAGGGTCTTTCCCATCTCCGTGGTCATCAGCCGCGCCAGGCGGTCCTTCTCCGCCTCCAGGATCTCGCCCGCGCGGCGCATCTTCTCCGCCCGCTCGGCGATCGGCGTGCGGCGGTGCCGCTCGAAGGCGTCCGCCGCGCGCTGCAGCTTCTCATCCACCTCCGCCGTCGTCAGGGCGTCGAAGGTCCGGAGCGTCTCGCCCGTGGCGGGGTTGATGGTGGCGATGGGCATCAGCTGTCCTGCGGACGTTCTCGACTCTCTTCCAGATTCCGGAGCACTGCCTCCAGGCTCGGGACGAGCGAAGGCAGGTCGTTCGTTACGGTAGACCAGACGACGGAATAATCGACCGTGTCGTAGCCGTGCGTCAGGCGATTGCGCGTGTCGGCGGCGAGCTGCCAGGGGATGTGCCCGTGCTCCGCGCGGAGTTCCGGCGTGACGCGGCTGGCCGCTTCGCCGATGATCTCCAGCAGCTTCCAGAGCGAGAGGGCGAGGGCCATGTCGGTGTCCAGGTCCTCCCGGGTGCGGCCCTGCGCCAGCCGCAGCGCGTTCCGGGCCGCCTGTAGCATGTGGCGAACCCGCGCGGCGTCGTCAGGGCGACTCATACCAAACCTGCGACGAGGCGAGCACGCGGTTCCGATAGTAGTCGCTGATCTCTCCGGGAGTACGCAGGTCGACCTTGCGGCCCAACAATCCGGACAACTCCCGCTCCATCGCGGAGAGCGTGAAGTAGCCGGGGATGTGCTCGGGATCGAACTCCACGAGCAGGTCGATGTCGCTCTCCGGCCGGAAGTCCTCCCGCAGCACCGAGCCGAAGAACGAGAGCCTGCGGATGTGGTTCTGCCGGCAGAACTCGTCGATCTCCGCTTGAGAGACGGTGATGCGATCTTCCAGGAATACGTTTGTCATGCGTTGCCGGAGCCGGTTTGCTGCCTGTTGTCCGCTGCGCTCTCATCATAATGCATGCGAGTCGCGGCTGTCAGCCTGCGACCGCGCGGGCATGGTCGCACAGACGGCGGGGCCGCCGCGCGCGCGACAGCCCCGCCGTCCATCCCCCTCCGCACCGTCCCTCAGCTCACGAGCCCGCCGCCGCCGTGGCATGGGCGGAGTCGGCGACGTCGCGGAGCTGGTGCACGGCAAGGGCGTAGGCGGCCAGCGGGCAGTCCGGCCCGCGCAGCTCGCCCAGCAGCTCGCGGTAGGCGCGCACCTGCCGCGGGTGCTCCTTCTCCACCTGGTCCAGCGCGCGCTTTCCCTCGCCGCCGTTGTGGGCCAGCACCGCCTGCACCAGCCCGCGCTGCGCCCGCCGCACGTCGTCGCTGAGCGCCTGCGCAAAGCGCCGCTCCCACGGGTCGCGGCCCGCCGCCTGCCGCACCGCCTCGCGCAGCCGCGCCGTGCCGAACCGCTCCGACACCGCGTAGAACGCCTTGGCCGTCTTCAGCTCGTCCGTCCCCGCGCGGCGGGCCACCTCCACGATCTCCAGCAGCTGCGGAAGGAAGCGCAGGGTGATGAGCCGCTCGCCCAGGGTGCGGTCCACCCCCAGGTCCTGCAGCTCGCCCAGGCGCGCCATGAAGAGCGCACGGTCCTCGCCCGTCACCACCTTCGCGAAGCTGCCGCGCAGCACCACCAGCCCGCTGCGCGCGTCCTCGATCAGCGCGTCCGTGGCCCCGTCGCCCGGCGTGTTGGAGAGGATCCACGCCGTGGTGGACTCCAGCACCCGCGCCAGCCCCAGCAGCCAGCGGTACAGCGTCTCGGAGGGATAGCGCCCCTCCAGCGCCGCCACGTCCGCGCGGATCTCCGGCGCGCCGCTGATGCGGCTGGCCACCAGCCACGCCCGCACGATGTCGGGAATGGCGTTCCCCGTGTCGCGCGCCAGGCGGTGCAGGAAGCTGCTCCCCATCAGGTCCACCAGGTCGTTCACCAGCTGCGTGGTGACGATCTCGCGGCGCAGCCGGTGCGCGCGCAGCCGCTCCGGCCCGGCCGCCTGCACCGCCTGCGGGGGGAAGTAGTTGACCAGGTAGCTCTCGGTCGCCGGGTCGTCCGGCACCTTGCTGGCCAGCAGCTGCGCCTTGGCGAACATCTTGGCGTGGGCCAGCAGCACGCACAGCGTGGGTCGGGTGAGCCCCCGCTCCTCGGTGCGCCGGTCCGCCAGCGCCGTGCCGGTGGGGATCCCCTCCGCCTCGCGGTCGATCAGCCGGTCGCGCTCCAGCGCGGTGATCAGCGCCACGAAGTCGTCCAGCGACTCCGCGCTGCGCCGCTCGTCCAGCGACACCGCCAGCGACTGGCTCACGTTGTCGTGCAGCACCAGCCGGCTCACCTCGTCCGTCATCTCCCGCAGCAGCTCGTTGCGTCCCTCCTGCGAAAGGTCGCCGTCGCGCACCACCGGGTTGAGCAGGATCTTGAGGTTCACCTCGTGGTCGCTCATGTCCACGCCGGCGCTGTTGTCCAGCGCATCGGTGTTGATGCGCCCGCCCTGCAGGTTGAACTGGATGCGCGCCCGCTGGGTGAGCCCCAGGTTGCCGCCCTCGCCGATCACCTTGCAGCGCAGGTCCTCGGCGTTCACCCGCACCGGGTCGTTGGGCGGGTCGCCCACCTCGGCGTGCGTCTCCTCCGCGTCCTTCACGTAGGTGCCGATGCCGCCGTTCCACAGCAGCTCCACCGGCGCCGTGATCACGGCGCGGATCAGCGACTCGCCGTCCAGCACCGTCACCTCGTCGCCCAGCCCCAGCGCGCGGCGGGCCTGCGGCGTCAGCTCCACCTCCTTGCTTCCGCGCGGCACGATCAGCGCGCCCGCGGACAGCCTGGACCGGTCGTAGTCGTCCCACGACGAGCGGTCCAGGTTGAAGAGCCGCTGCCGCTCCTCGAACGACAACGCCGGATCGGGATCGGGATCGATGAAGATGTGGCGGTGGTCGAACGCGGCGATCAGCCGGATCTGCTTCGACAGGAGCATCCCGTTGCCGAACACGTCGCCGCTCATGTCGCCGATGCCGGCCACGGTGAACGGCTCCGACTGGATGTCCTTGCCCATCTCGCGGAAGTGACGCCGGACGCACTCCCACCCGCCGCGCGCGGTGATCCCCTCCTTCTTGTGGTCGTACCCGTTGGACCCGCCGCTGGCGAAGGCGTCGTCCAGCCAGAAGCCGTACTCCGCCGCCACCCCGTTGGCCACGTCGGAGAGGTGCGCCGTCCCCTTGTCCGCCGCGACGACGAGGTAGGGGTCGTCCCCGTCGTGGCGGACGACGTCCGGCGGGGGCACCACCCTGCCGTTCACCAGGTTGTCGGTGACGTCCAGCATTCCCCGCATGAGGGTGCGGTACTGCTCCGCCGCCTCGGCGCCCATGGCGTCGCGGTCGTCCAGGCGCTTGCGGGTGATGAAGCCGCCCTTGCTGCCGTTGGGGACGATCACCGCGTTCTTCACCATCTGCGTGGTGACCAGCCCCAGGATCTCGGTGCGGAAGTCGTCCGGGCGGTCGGACCAGCGGATGCCGCCGCGGCTGACGGGGGCGCCGCGCAGGTGCACCCCCTCCATCCGCGACGAGTGGACGAAGATCTCGTACAGCAGCCGCGTCTTCTTCAGCTCGTCCACGTCCGCCGAGCGCACCTTGAACGACATGTACGGCACGCCGCCGCTGCGCACCGTGGGGTCCGCGCCGCCGGTGCGGAAGTAGTTGGTGCGGACGGTGCCCTCCATCAGCGCCAGGATGCGGCGCAGGGCGCGGTCGTCGGCCAGCGAGGTCACCTTCTCGATGGCGTCCATCAGCCGCTCGCGCGCCCGGGCCTCCGCCTCCTTTCCCGCCTCCGGGCCAAAGCGGGCGTGGAAGAGGGCCACCAGCTGCCGGGTGACCTCCGGGTACGCCGCCAGCGCGCGGGAGACGGCGATGCGGCTGGGGATGGCGCCCACCTGGAAGGCGTACTCGGAGTAGGCGCGCAGCAGGTCCGCCTCGCGCCAGCGCAGGCCGGCGGCCAGGGTAAGGCCGTTGAACGGGTCCTCCACCGCGTCGCCGGCGCGCACGGCCAGCAGCTGCTCCGCCAGCAGCGGCGCCACGTCGTCGGGGATGGGCGCCCCGTCGCGCGTCTGCACGGCGAAGGAGTAGATGTACCGGGGCTCGGCGGTGCGCACGGTGAAGGTGTCCACCTCCAGCACCTTCACCCGCGCGTCTTCCAGGATCGGCATGAACTCGGAGAGCACCAGCCGCTCGCCGCGCAGGTACAGCTTGAGGAGCGAGCACCCCGGCGGCGCCGTCTCGCCCTCCAGCGGCTGCCGCAGCTGGAGCGTGACGGGAAGGTCGCGCCGCTCCAGGACCTCCATGTGCAGCACGTCGTGCACGGCCGCCGCGGGCGAGGTGGCGGCGCGGTACTCCGCGCTGAACGCGGGGCTGTAGGCGCGGGCCAGGCGCACGGCCTCGTCCGTGTCCTGCACCATCTCGCGAAGCGCGTCCTCCAGCCGGTCCTCCCAGCTGCGCACCAGCGACGCCACCTCGCGCTCCAGCTCGCGCGCGTCGGGCGCCGGCGCGCCGGGGGCGGTGGAAAGGTAGAAGTGCAGCCGCGCGCGGTCGCCCGCATCCATGGCCACGTACGAGCTCAGCACGCTGCCGCCCACGCGCTCCGCCAGCCGCTCGCCCACCAGGCGCTTGGCCTCGCCGCTGAAGCGGCCGCGCGGCAGGATCACCATCACCGCCGCCTCCGGCCGGGCCCCGTCGGCCCGCACCACCACCCGCAGCTCCTCGCTGAACAGCGAGGCCAGCGCGGCCTGCACCTCGTCGCCCAGCTGCGCCTCGGAGGCCTCGAACAGCTCCTCCTTGGGCATGCTGTTGACGATGGTGACGATCTCCTTGTAGTCGTGTCCGCCGGGGCGCGCGCCGCTGGCGTCCAGGATGCGCTGCATCTTGCCGCGCAGGATGGGGATGTCCTCCGCCCCGCTGCCGTACGCCTGCGAGGTGAACAGCCCCAGGAAGCGCCGCTCGCCGCGGGTGCGCCCCTGCTCGTCCAGCGTCTTGACGCCCACGTAGTCCATCCGCGCCCGGCGGTGCACGGTGGCCTCGGCGTTGGTCTTGGAGACCACGAGCACCGGCCCGTGAAAGAGCCGCGAGCGCAGGTCGTCGTCCATCTCCTTCACCGGCACCGGCTGCTGGTACGCGGACGACGACGGGTCGCGCAGGATGCCCAGCCCGCTGCCGGGGCGCAGCGACACCACCTCGCCCTCGCCCTCGCCTTCCACCACGTACTCGCGGTAGCCCAGGAAGACGAAGTTGCCGCGCTCCAGCCAGCGCAGCAGCTCCGCGTCCTCGCGGAACTCCTCCGCGCGGTCCGGGAAGCGCGCGGCGTACTCCTCCACCTCGCGGGCGGTCTCCTCCACCCTGTCCACCATCGCGGCGAAGTCGCTGGTGGCCTCCACCACGTCGGCCAGGCGGCGGCGCACCTCGTCGCGAATGCCCGCCCGGCGCGCGGGGTCGTTCACGCGCGCCACCTCGGCGTGGGTGAGCGCCTCCAGCGTGCCCTCGTCGCCGCCCACGTCCGCGATCTCGCCCGCGGCGTCGCGCCGGATGCGCAGCACGGGGTAGACGTACTGGTGGATGGGCAGGTCCTCGCCGGCCAGGTACTCGCGGATGGTATCGACGATGAACGGCCGGTCGCCCACCTCGGCACGCAACACGGTGACGGCGGCGCTCCACCCCTCCTCCTCGGGGTTCACCACCTGCACGTTCACCTGGTCCGGCCGGGCGCGGCGCAGGAACTCCCACGCGCCCAGCGTCATGGCCGCCAGCTGGTCGGCGTCGCGCTCCTCCAGCAGGTGGCGGGGCGACCTGGCGAAGAAGGCGCGGGCGAACCCGCAGAGCAGGGCGTTGTCCGGCCGGCCCAGGCGGGTAAGGTGCGCGCAAAGCTCGTCCACCGTCACCGCGCGGGCGGCGGACGCAGGCTGCGTTGTGCTCATGAACTGTGCGTGCTTCGGGACATGCTTCTTCCGTCCTCCGCCGGGGGGTCCGGCGGGGTGGGCAATGTAAGGGGTGCGGGGGCGTTTGGCACGGGGTGGGAGGGAATAGGGAACAGGGAATGGGGAATAGCCTGCAACTGCTTGCGGGTGATCGGGTTATGCGTTTGATTTTCTCGCTCGCAGGATTACCCGTGCTGAACGGAAGGGGAGATGCGGCGGATGGATGCGGCGGCGGATGAGCCGCGGCGCGCGTGGAGCAACGGGCGGGAAGGCGGGGACGCGTGAAGTGGCGATGGAGGAGGCGGGCGGGGAGCCCTGCTTCGTCTGCCCGCGGCACGAGCGCCTGGCGCGGGACTGCTACGCGCGCGCCGAACGCTTTCGCGGAGTGCTCCTGGCGCTGCTGGCGGCGATCGTCGTGGGGGTGGTGCTCTCGGCGATGCTGGAGAGCGCCATCGGCACGGGCGTCGCGCTGGCCGGCGGCGGCATCGGCGCCTTCCTGCTCCCTTTCGGCACGCCGCAGACGGTGCAGATGCACGGGGTCCGCGCGTCCATCTGGATCGCCCGCGCGCTCTCGCTGCTCGTCGTCGCCCTCGGCGCCATGGCGCTGGCGGCGGCGCCGGGGTGACCAGGAACGGTCTGGCCTCACACAGAAGCGTCGGAGTCAACGGAGAAACAACTCCGTTGGCTCCGTTGACTCCGTGTGAGGCCAGATCTTTTCAGATCTTCCAGTCCACGCCGAAGACCGGGACCAGGGGGAGCGTGCCCACGGCCTCGAAGCCGCCGCGGTCCTGCTCGCCGCCGCTGAAGTAGCGGTAGAAGAGCGCGTCGCGGCTGCCCAGCGCGTTGATCACCCGCAGGTACGGCGTCATCTGCGTGCGCCGGCCGGCCACGACCGGGGTCCAGGTGCGCGCCAGTTCCACGTCCAGCCGCAGGAAGGGGTCGTCGCGCCTGCCCGTGAGCGGGGCGTCCGTGTCCAGGTCCACCGTGGTGGTGTTCGCTCCCGAGGCGGGAAGCGAGCCGTCCGAGAGCAGCCGCTCCGCCGCACCCGTGCCCCTGACGGAGGGAAGCCCGGACCCGTACGCCATCCGCACCGACACGCTGGTGCGCCTCCACGCCACGCCGCGCACCCCCGCGCTGATCGTCTGCCGTCCGGTGAAGGCGGTGTCCCGCTCCGAGCGCCACGCCCAGTTCAGCGAGTAGCCGAACCACCCCGTCACCGCCCCCACGTTGCGGCGCACCCACACGTCCATCCCGGAGATGTGCGCCGGCGGGGCGGTGGAATCCAGCTCCGTGGCGGTGGGCAGGCCGTGGAAGCGCTTGTAGAAGCCCTCCACCCCCAGCCGCACCCCGCCGGGCATCTGCTGGTCCAGCCCCAGCGACAGGTGGGTGGCCCCGGCCACCTCCATCTCCGTGGCCGGGCGGGTGGAATCGGGGTAGTTCTGCAGCGTGGCCCCGGGGCGCAGGGGACGCGGAACGCGCACGTACTGGTGGTACCGCCCGCCCGCCAGGGTGAGCGCCGCGCCCTGGGAGATGAGCCAGGTGACGCTGGCGCGCGGCGCCAGCGTAGCCACGGCGCCCCTGGTGAAGCCGTCCGCCCGCACGCCGCCGCGCAGCAGCACGTGCGCCGCGGGCTGCCAGGCGGCGTCCACGTAGCCGCCGCCCGTGGTGCCCGCGGACTGCGTCTCCAGCAGCTTCACCAGCTGCTCCGTGTCCGTTGCCCAGCGCTGCGCCGTGTGGTCTACCCGGGTGTGCTCGAGCGAGGCGCCGTAGCGCAGGCGCACCGGGCCGCCGGCGCGGCTGAAGTCCACTCCCGCGCGCACCCGCCTGGAGCTGCCCGCCAGCTGGAACAGGCGGCCCTCGTCGCGCATGGGCAGGTCCACGTCGTAAACGCCGCCGGCCAGCGTCACCTCCACGTCCGAGCCCTCGAAGCGGCCCCGGTAGCGCAGCGAGCCCGCCAGGTTGCTCCAGCGGGCAAAGCCGTCGCCCACGCCGGGAAGGGTGTCCAGCCGCACGCCCTCCGCGTTGGCGAACAGGGTGGCGGAGAGGCCGCCCTCGCCCACCGGCACATCCACCCGCAGCAGCCCGTCAGCGAAGTCGTAGGGAAAGGGGTGCCCCTCCAGCCGCGCCAGCGAGGCACCGTGCACGGTGCGCACGGAGCCCAGGTACCGCGCCGCACCCAGCGGCCCCTCCACCCGCGCGCCGGCAGCCACCATGTCCAGCGATCCCGCGGCGCCCATCTGCTCGCGCCCGCTGCGGGTGGACAGGTCCATCACGTACGACAGCCCTCCGTCGTACCGCGCCGGCGCGCCCCCCAGGTACAGGCGCGCGGAGCTGATGACGTCGGGCTCGAAGTTCTCCACCAGCCCGCCCATGTGGAAGGGCGCGTAGACGGGCGCGCCGTCCAGCAGCACCAGCTGCAGGTTGGCGGACGAGCCGCGGAAGTACCACGGGTCACTCTCGCCCCCGTCCTCGCCGCCCAGGGTGAAGCCGGGGTTCAACGTGCCCAGCGCCGCCCCGACCTCCACGGTGTGGTCGATGATCACGCCCAGGTCCGACCGGGGCGCCGCCACGCTGTCCGCGCGGGGGTCGATGGGGCGCACCCGCACCGGCGCCAGGGTGATGGGGCGGTGCGTCAGTTCCACGTCCATCGGCACCTCTCCGCCCGGGGGCACCTCCACCCCCACCTCGTGGGGCGCGTGCTCCAGGTGGCGGATACGCAGCGTCTGGTGCCCGGCGGCCACGTGCAGCCGGTACGCGCCCGTGCTGTCGGAGACGGCGTGGACGGTCTGGCGGCCGTTGTCGGCCTCCACCACCGCCAGGGGAATGGGAAGCCCCGACGGCTCGCTGAACACCGTTCCACGGATCACCCCCCGCGTCGAGTCCTGGACGGGGGCGGCGGCCGTGAGCAGCGCGAGCACGACGGGGATGAGCATCGTAACCTGATCAATCCATGCGACGAAAGCCGGTGCGGAGACCGGCCCGGATCAGTTGCCGCCGGCGCGGAACACCGGCTCGGTGGCGGAGCCCGCCACCCGCGGCGCCAGTGAGCGCAGCCGGTCGCCCTCCTTGGCGGCGATCACCCGGCCGTTCACCTCCACGAACGCCGCGTCGGCGTCGGCGGGAAGGGTGACCACCACCTCGCCCGGGCCCGCGCCCACCAGCTCGATGCGGCCGGGGGCGGCCAGCCCGCCCACCCACTCGCGCACGGGGGAGCCGGGAACCACGGCCGCCGCCGCGGCGCCGGCCACGGCCAGC
>DATAAG010000706.1:0-3730 GCA_036260235.1 Longimicrobium sp. | reverse complement strand
CCGGGGGCCCTCTTCTTACACGCCACCTTCAGCGCCGTTGCATCTCCCTCACCAGGCGTTCGACGAGCGCCGGATCGCTGGGCAGCAGCCCCGCGGCGGGAAGCCGGCCGACCAGTTCCGCCCAGCGCGGGTGCACGGCGTACGCGCGGCGCAGGTAGGGGATCGCCTGCTCCACCTGGCCCGCGCCCGCCAGGCTGATCCCCGTCCAGAACGCCGCCTCGCCGTTGGTTGCCGCGTCGGGGACAATGGCCAGCGCGGCGCCGTACGCCTCCACGGCGCGGGGCAGGTCGCCGCGCGTGACCCACTCGTCGCCCTCGTTGAGCTTGCGGTAGGCGCGCGCGAGGGTCACCAGCCGACGCAGCTCCGCCACCGGGTCCGGGTGGTCCTCCACGCGCAGGTCCACGATGCGGTCCACCCACGGCCGCCCGGTGCCTTCCGCCGCCACGACGACGATGGCGGCGGACTGCCGGCCCCGGATGTCGCCGCCCTCGCGCTCCGCCGCCTCCAGCGCGGCCAGCAGCCGCTCCGCCAGGTCGCCCTGCGCGGTCTCGTACGCGCGCGCCATGGCCGGCCACACCGTGGGGCGGTCCATCAGGTTCGCCTGCACGGAGTAGCCGCGCCCCACGCGGTGCCCCGCGGCGGCGACGGCGCGGCCGCCGGTCCACGCCTCCACCCGCCCCTGCGCGTCCACCATCGCCACCTGCCGCACGGCGGAATCGGCGTCGGACGACACCAGCGCCCGCAGCGCTTCCGGCGCGCTGCGGCCCAGGCGCATCAGCTCCAGCCCCAGCGGCCCGTAGCGCGGGTCCACGAACGACTGCGTGGCCACCGCGCCCACCCCCGCCTCCGCCCACGGCACGATGGGTCCCACGGAGAACCAGTGGGACTGCACCGCCACGCCCAGCTGTCCCGTGGCGGAGTCGCGCGCGACGATGGAGTAGGTGGCCACGGGGCGCACGCGCGAGAGCGTCTGCGCGTCCGCGGCGGAGTGCGCCAGGGCGGCGAGCCCGGCGGCGAGGGCAAGGCGAAGCGGTGCGGGCATCGGTCAGCTCCCGGAATGGTCGGCGGCGGGTGCTCCGTCCGCGGCGGGCGGCGGGGCGGCGGCGCTCATCCGCTCCCACAGCTGGCCGCGGGCACCCCACAGGAAGGGAAAGAACGAGGCGCGGTGCGTGGCCATCCGCTCCAGGTAGCGAACCCCGCTGGTCGCGGCCGTCCCCTCCACCTCGGGGCCGATGGTGCGCTCCGCCGTGCGGGCGTGGATGAAGCGCCAGCAGCGCACCTCCTCGTCGTAGTCCAGCAGCGCCTCCGCCAGGTGCACCAGGTCCCACTCGCCCCCGCCGCCGTGGGAGCGGGCGTACGCCTCCGCCGGCGTCACCCTGCGGCGCTCGAAGGCCGCCTGCGCCGCGGTGCAGAGGGAGGGCGCGCTCCACAGCTCCTCCAGCCGCTCCGTCCACAGGCGCGAGTGCGGTCCGCCGGCCGGGTCCGGGTTGACCTCCGCCTCCAGGTAGCGGCGGAACTCCGGCTCGCGCGCGCCGGAGAGGATCTCGATCTCGTGCCACTGGCCGCTCTCGCCGCCGCTGGCGGGGACCAGGTGGTGGCGAAAGGCGTAGAAGCCGCCCAGCGTCATCGTTTCCAGCACCCGCATCATCGGCGAGAACATCCGCACCACCGCCGTGCACCGCTGCACCAGCCAGGTCGCCAGCCCCAGGTCGTCCCCGTCCAGCGCGTCGATGATGCGCGGCAGGTCCGTGCGCAGCTGCGTGAACCAGAGCTCGAACGACTGGTGGGTGACGACGAACAGGTGCTCGTCGGGATGGCGCGCCTGCTCCGCGTCCGGCTGCAGCGAGAGCAGCTGCTGCAGCCGCAGGTAGTCGCAGTAGTGCGCCTGCGCGGGATCGCGGACCGCGTGCCCGCAGGGGAGAATGTGCGTGGTGAAGGTCATCGATCGGCTCGGGACGGTCCGCTGCGCTGCGTCGCTTTCGTGCGACAATCTGCGCCGCCGCCGCCGCCGGGGAAAGCCGCCAGCCCGGGTTAGACCAGGAAGAGCGAAGAAGCGGAGCCGCTCGTCAGGAGAAAAGCCGCAGCACGGATTGGCCCAGGGTTGCGAACATCCCGCGTACCCGGCGGATCGGGCTCCGGCGCCAGCTCGGGAGCTCGGCGGCCGTCCGATCTCCCCACACAGAAGGGCGGCCCCTTCCGGGACCGCCCTTCTGCTCACGTCCCTGCTGCGGCGCGCTCAGCCGCCCCCGCCGCCCACCACGCCGCCGCCGGGGATGCCGGGCTCGGTCATCTCGCGCACGTCGAGGACCGTGTCCAGCTGCTCGTCCGTCAGCAGGCCGCGGCGCTTCACCACGTCGCGCACGGACTCGAAGTTCTTCGCCGACTCCTTGGCCACCGACGCGGCCTCGTCGTAGCCGATGTACGCGTTGAGCGCGGTGGCGATGGACGGGTTCTTCTCCAGCAGCTCGCGGCAGCGCTCGCGGTTGGCCCCGATCCCCTCCACCGCGTTGGCGCGGAAGGCGTCGCAGCCCCGGGCAAGGATGCTGACGGACTGCAGGAAGTTGTGCGCCATCACCGGCATCATCACGTTCAGCTCGAAGTTGCCGTGCTGCCCGCCGACGGTGACCGCCAGGTGGTTCCCCATCACCTGGGCGCACAGCATCATCATCGCCTCACTCATCACCGGGTTCACCTTCCCCGGCATGATGGACGAGCCCGGCTGGATGGCCGGAAGGGTGATCTCCGCCAGCCCCGACGTGGGCCCGCTGGCCAGCCAGCGGATGTCGTTGGCGATCTTCATCAGCGACACGGCCAGCGTGTTGAGGGCGCCGGAGGCGGAGACGTAGGCGTCCTTGGCGCCCTGCGCCTCGAAGTGGTTCTCCGCCTCGCGGAACGCCAGCCCGGTGGACTCGCTGATCTTCTCGATCGCCAGGGCGGGGAAGCCGGGAACGGCGTTCGTCCCGGTGCCCACCGCGGTGCCGCCCAGCGCCAGCTCCGCCAGCTCCTCCGACGCGTTGCGCAGCCGCCGGATGCCGTGGTCCAGCTGCGACGCGTACCCGCCGAACTCCTGCCCCAGCCGCACCGGCGTGGCATCCATCAGGTGGGTGCGGCCGCTCTTGACCACGTCGTCGAACTCCACCGCCTTGGCCTGCAGCGCGTCGCGCAGCCGCTCCAGCGCGGGGACCAGGTCCTCGTGGATGGCCACGCGGGCGGAGACGTGCATGGCGGTGGGGATCACGTCGTTGGAGCTCTGCCCCATGTTGACGTGGTCGTTGGGGTGCACCTTGCGCCCGCCGCCCAGCAGCTGCGTTGCCCGGGTGGCGATCACCTCGTTCGCGTTCATGTTGCTCGAGGTGCCGCTCCCCGTCTGGAAGATGTCCAGCACGAACTCGCCGTCCAGGCGCCCCTCGACCACCTCGTCCGCCGCGCGGACGATGGCGTCGCCGATCTCCGCGTCCAGCAGCCCCATCTGCACGTTGGCCTGGGCAGCGGCCTTCTTGATGGTGCCCAGCGCGTGGATGAAGCGGCGCGGAAAGCGGATGCCGCTGATGGGAAAGTTCTCCACGGCGCGCTGGGTCTGCGGGCCGTACAGCGCGTTTGTGGGAACCTGCATTTCGCCCAGCGAGTCCTTCTCGATCCGCAAGCCGGAGCTATCGTTCATCGTCTTCCTCGTGATTCGTTTCGAGGGGAGTGAAAGCTGGGAGAAAATGGCGGGGCGGGGGGGGGGGGG
>DATAAG010000705.1:0-5575 GCA_036260235.1 Longimicrobium sp. | reverse complement strand
GTTCCGTTCAGTCGCGTATCCAGCATCTCGATGTTCTCCCTCTGCCCTCTTGCTCAGTAATTCGACAAGGATAACTGTCTCATCTGAACTTGGCAGAGAGGGGTGATGGAGTGATGGAGTGATGGAGTGAACGGGCGGCGCTGGTCCTGGAGGCGTCGCTCCGTTCACGCCACAGCCCTTTGTTCCTGCCTCTGAACAGCGGGCGGGTGGGCGGCTGACGATGGGGATACCTGCGGCGCGAGGGAGATCCTCTCCTCGCGCCACGATCGTATCTTCCAGTCGGAGAAGCACATGAAGAAGCTGGCCCTGAACGTCGATGCGCTGAGGGTGGAGTCGTTCGAGCCCGGCACGCCGACGGCGGCGGAAGGCACGGCCCACCGGGATCTGCCCGTCGCCGGACTGGACCTGTCGCTACCACTGCACCTGGTATCCGGGTACCACCTGCGAGTGATCGCGGGCTCCCGATGAAGCCGGCCGGCCGGCTCCCCCCGCGGGAGCCGGCCGTTCGCGTTCGAAACCATGGGGCGTGGCAGCCGGGTCGGCCTTCCAGTGCCTAATCCTTGTTTACGGCGGAATCCGCTCGCCCGTTGAACAGGCCGCGGACGTCGCGCATTCGTCCGCGGCTGGCGGCCCGCTGCCCCTCTACGACGGCCATGAGCCGTTCGACCTCGCGGATCATCTCCGTTGCCCTGCGCTGCTCGTCGGGGCGGAGGAAGCGCGCGATGTCTGCCTCCTCATCCAGGTGCACGCGTGAATCCACGCCCACCAGGAAGGCGTGCAGATCCAGGGCCCCGGCCACCATCGCCAGCATGTCTTCCGACCGCCGCCGCCGATCGGGCGCAAGCTCCATGAGCGTTGCGTGAACGCCGGCCGTCGCCTCCTCGACCATCGGTTTCGAGAGCCCCGACTGCAGCATCCGCAACTCCATCCGATGCTGGATCACGGGCATCTCCGTCGTATCCATCTCCTGCAGGAAGCGCCGGAATCGCGTGAAGTATTCCTGCACTTCCGGATAACGCCGTGCGTCGGCGAAGTATGCCGCCGTCATCCATACCGCCGGGGCGGTGTCCGGATTCACGCCGTGCATCCGTGCCCTGCGCCTGCCAGTGCGCCACCATGTCCTCCGCCGCCTTTCGCGAAGCCCAGGCGATCCTTGCTTCCGTGCCGCGCCGAGGCGGATCGTCGTGCGTCGGTCCGGCCGCGCTGTCGGCCCAGCGCTGCATGGAGGCGAACTGCGCGCTGGTCTCGGCGGCGCCGTTCAGCGTGGCCACGGCCGTGGCCAGCGCGATGATGACGGCCGTCCCGGGAATCAGGCGCCGGGTCGCGCGGGTCCATACCAGCAGCGCCGCCGCCGGCACGACCGACCACGCAAGCAGGAACAGCCCTCCGACCACAATCTGTGCGCGCGTGGTGCCCGGCGCGGTCGGGTCCGCCACCGTGCTGGCCATGCCCAGGAGGACGATCCCCATCATGTACATCACCCGGCGCCGCCGCGCCCACTCTCCCCCGCGTGCCCCCGGGACGTCGGGCGGTGTGGCCGTTACGTATGGCTCGGGCGAGGGATCAGCGTCGCCGGCCCGTGCCCGGCCGGCATCGGGATCGCGGTTCGGTTCCATGCGTGCTCACGAAGGTGAAGAGGCGGGAAGCCGACGTCGAGGTCTGGTGAGGACGGCGTGCCGCCGTCGCAACGGGCGCGCCGCGGGGAACGGATATTTTTCTCCGCGCGCAGATGGTTGTCGGACAACGGTTTGAGCGTTTGTGCCCCAGCCTGCGTCACCGCCTGGCATCCACGGGGCCTGCGGCGGATGCGCCACAATTGGGACATTACGGGACAGGGGGCGGAGAGGACGTGCCCGACGAACGGCGGGGCCAGGCAGGAGTCCCGGCGGGTGATGGAACGAGGGCTTGTGGCAGTGCGAGCGGCGGGTTCACCCGGCTCATGACGGATCCGAAAAGAGTTACGGGCCACACGCGGAGAACGCGGAGCGCGGAGAGAACCCGTTCCGCGACCTCCGCGTCTCCGAGACCACGGTTCTTCAGGATCTGGTCTCAGAGTATGTTCAGGAATTCTGGCTCCTCATTGGAGCGCCCTGCTCCTGAGGGAGCGCACACCCGGAACCGCAAGTTACACCACCGTTTGCGCGCGGCCGAAGGATCTGCTCCCGGCCACGACGGGGCCGGCGCCAGGCTGCGATCCAGGCCCCTCGGTTCTGCCGGCCAGATCCCTTCGGTCGGCGCCAAAGTGCCTGCGTGGCAGAAGGTTTGGAGCGGCGCCTCCCTCAGCCTCAGGACAACGAGCTCCGCGGAGATTCTCGAACACACTCACAGGCGCGGCTTCGGGAGCGGGGCTCGCCCCCGGGGATGTCACCTCACCCGCGGGTAGAGCCGGTACAGCTCGCGCTTCTGCATCCAGGCGCGCAGTTCCTCGTCCCAGCGGCGCTGGATCACGCGCGGGTCCTCGCCGCGGTCGAACGCCTCCCGCGCCCAGGTGGAGCCGATCATCTGCGTGAAGCCGGCGTTCATCACCCGGAAGCGCTGCGGATTCTGCTTCTTCGCCTCGCTCAGCAGCACCAGCGTGGTCCACACGGGGCGGAAGGCGCGCCGATCCGTCACCTCCAGCCGCAGCGAGGTGAACGCGGTGTCCCGGTACGTCGTGTAGACGGCCGGGTCGCGCGTGGGGCGGATCTCCTCCGGCACCAGCCGCACGCCGGGCAGGTCGTACTGCGCCACCGCCTGCAGCAGCCGGTTGGCGTCCAGCCACGGGGCGCCGAAGTACGAGAACGGCGCGTCCGTCCCCCGACCCGTGTGCACGTTGGTGGCGCCGTCCGCCAGCACCAGGCCGGCGTACTTGAGCTCCGCGTCCACCGAGCGGATGTTGGGGCTGGGACGGACGAACGGCAGCGTCGTCTGGTCGAAGTACACGTCCGGCCTCCACCCCTCCACCGGCACCACGTGCAGCTGCAGGCCCAGGTTGGCGTCGCCGTTGTAGTAGCGGGCCACCTCGCCCACCGTCATCCCGTGGCGCAGCGGGGTGGGGTAGTAGCCGGTGATCACCTGCGTGACGTTCTTCACCTCCATGTGCATCACCGGCCCCTCCGCCACGTCCGTGATCGGGTTCGGCCGGTCCAGGACCACGAAGGGGATGCGCTTGCGCGCCGCCTCCTCCATCGCCATCGCCATCGTCCAGACGAAGGTGTACGGCCGCGCGCCCACGTCCTGGATGTCGAACACCAGCACGTCCACCCCCTGCAGCTCCTCGTCCGTGGGGCGCTGGGTGCGGTCGTACAGCGAGTAGACGGGGACGCCGGTGGCGGCGTCGCGCCCGGCGGTCACCGTTTCGCCCGCCTCCAGGTCGCCGCGGATGCCGTGCTCCGGGCCGAAGAGCGCCACCAGGTTCACCCCGTTGCGGCGCAGGAAGTCCGCGGCGTGCTCGCCCGCGCGGGTGACGGCGCTCTGGTTGGTGATGAGGCCCACGCGCCTGCCGCGCAGCAGGTGCATGGAGTCGCGCACCACCACCTCCAGCCCGGGGATCACGTCGATCCGCGCCGTGGCGGACGCCTGCCCCTGTGCCGCCGGGGTGGGCGTCTGCCCGGCGGGCGCGGGAACGCTGTCGGCGGCGCCGCCGCTGGAGGGCGGGCCGGAGCTGCACGCGGGCGCCGCGGCCAGGGCGAGCGCCAGGAGCGGCAGGCGGAACGGGACGGCTTGGCTGGGCATGCGGCGTTTCCGTAGCTTGGTGCAAGGCGGCCCCCCGCGGGGGCGGGTGGCACGGTACACGCAGGGGCGCGGCCCCGTGCCGGGCCGCGGCCAGGGGCGCACGATGCTGCGAAAGGCGGGCCATCTTCCCGCGCGCGGCGCTGACGGAACAACACGGAGACCGGTTTTGGCGGAGACGTATCGCCCGGCGCGGCCGGACGAGATCGACGACGTGGCGCGGCTGGTGGCGCACAGCTTTCCCGCGCCCGACCGCGGCCAGCGGTGGTGGGAGGACTTCCTGGTCAACGGGCCGCACGGCGGCCTGGAGTCGCTGTGGGTGGCGGAGGAGAACGGGCGGCTGATCGGCGCCTGCCAGCTGCTCTGGCTGCGCCAGTGGATCAGCGGCGTGGCCGTGCCGGTCACCGGCGTGGGCTCCGTCACCATCGCGCCCACGCACCGCAAGCGGGGCCTGGCCACGCGCATGCTCATCGCCGGCTTCGACCACGCCCGCGAGCGCGGCGACGTGGCCTCGGCCCTCTTCCCCTTCCGCGCGGCCTTCTACGAGAGCCTGGGGTACGGCCTGGCCGGCGAGGCGCACCAGTACCAGGTGCCGCCCATGCTGCTGCCGGACGACAAGGCGGAGCGCATGCGCGTGCGGCTGGTGGACGGCGAGCGCGACGAGGCGGCCATGCGCGCCGTCTACCGCGAGGCCGCCCAGCGCCTGCAGACGGGGCAGCTGGACCGCACGGAGCGCAACTGGACCGGCAGCTGGGGGCAGGACAACCTGGCCGCCGTGCTGTACTGGGGCGAGAACGGCGAGGCGGAGGGGTACGCCATCGTCCGCTACCGCGCGGACCTGCCGGTGGACCGCCGCTTCATCGAGGTGGAGGAGCGGGCCTGGCTCACCCTGCAGGCGCAGCGGGGCATCTACGGCTGGCTCAGCACCCTGGGCGACCAGTGGCGCGAGGTGGTGTACCGGGCGCACCCGGAGGAGCACTTCGGCGACCGCTTGAGCGAGCCGCGCCTGCCGCTGCTCAGCGCCCCCAGCTGGCGGCTCTGGTTCCCCTCCGCCACCCTGCTGCGCGGGCCCATGTTCCGCATCCTGGACGTGAAGGCCGCGCTGGAGCAGCGCACGCTGACCGGGAGCCAGGACCTGACGATCCGGCTGGAGGTGGACGATCCGCAGGTCCCGGAGAACCGCGGTCCATGGCGGGTGCACATCGAAGGGGGGCGGATGGAGGTGGAGCCGGATGCAGGCGGCCGCGTGCACGCCGAGGTGCGCCTGCCCATCGACGCGCTCTCCCGCATCTTCATCGGCGCCGTGCCGCTCTGGCAGGCGACGACCGGCGGCGAGGCCGTCGTGGACCGGCCGGAGGTGATCCACGTGCTGGACCGGGCGTTCATGGTGCCCAAGCCGTGGACGTTCGACCGCTTCTAGAGGGAATAGGGAACAGGGAATAGGGAATCGTGGGGTGACGGCAGTAGGGTGCGCTTCGATGAGTCCTGGGGCGTCCGCGGGCGCCCCGTCCCGGGCTGTCCCCACAGACGGCGTGGGGGAGGGAGGACGGCAGGCTCCCTCCGGAGCGCGATCGAATTCTCCCCTCTCCCGCGGAGCGGGGGAGGGGCCCCCGGGCCCACCGGCGGAGTTTGTGCAGTGAGTGGCCGAATCACGCCCGTGGAGGGCGGGGACGGGAACAGCACACGGGAGGGGAAGATGCGGTGGAACGCGTGGGCGCGGCGGGCGGCGGCCGCCGCAGGGGCGCTTGCGCTGGGGCTTGCCGCAGCGTGCGGCGGCGGTGATTCAGGAGGCGGCGGCGCGCCGAAGGACGGCGCGGGGGACGAGGGCGTGGGTGCCGGGCACCCCACCTTCACCGGCGCGGCG
>DATAAG010000704.1:0-10194 GCA_036260235.1 Longimicrobium sp. | reverse complement strand
GCGCAGCGCCTCCCTCAGGAAGACAACGGTGTTCGGGAGGACAGTCCGGACCGCTCACGCCGCCAGATACAGCTCCGGCTCATGGTGGCAGTTATAGCACACCAGGTGGTGCGGCGTGCCGATGCGGCTGCCGGGCTTGATGGCGATGGCGTTGTGGCAGCGCGGGCAGGCGCCGCGAAACTCCATCACCCGAAAGCGGCCGCGCCAGCTTTTGTACGTCATCATCCCGCCCACCAGCAGCGGCATGGAGGTCATGAAGGGGTCGAAGATGGTGACGAAGAACATCCCGACCGTGGACACCATCCACAGAAAGGCGAACCATGCCGTGCGGGACAGGCGCGCCGCGCGCGAGTAGCGCTGCACGGTCACGTGCGCCGGCGCGTCGGGGTGGCCCGGGAGAATGATCCAGGCGGTGGGAGCGGGATCGGCAGGTCGGTTGTCCATCTCTCTAGCGCCGGGTGCTGGGTGGACGGAAACCACGCTTCGGCCAACACGATGCATCGAGGCGCTCCCCTCATCCATCGGAGATGATGCGGACGCGCCGTGGGAGTTTGCCCGACGCCAGGTCCCGGGGCCACGCGCGTTGCCGCCGATCCCATCCCCGGCCATCTTCACTGACGCACTGACGCACTGACGCACTGACGCACTCACGCACTGACGCACTCACGCACTCACGCACTTTTCCCATGCCTCCGTTCACTCCCGCCGCGACCATCGACGAAGTGGTCGCGCGGCTGGATGCAGTCATCGACCAGGCGCGGCGGGACAACAGCCGCCTGGCCCTGTTCGCCTGCCTGTACCGCTCCGTGACGGTGCGGGTGAAGGAGGGGATCGCGGCCAACCGCTTTCAGGACGGGCCGCGGATGGAGCGGCTGGACGTGATCTTCGCCAACCGCTACCTGGCCGCGCTGCACGCGTACCAGAACGGCGGGCGCCCCACGCGCAGCTGGCAGCGGGCGTTCGACGCGGCGAAGAGCGCGAACCTGCTGATCCTGCAGGACCTGCTGCTGGGGATCAACGCGCACATCAACCTGGACCTGGGGATCGCCGCGGCAGAGACGGCGCCCGGGGCGGACCTGGCGGCGCTGCGGCACGACTTCCACGCGATCACCCACCTGCTGGGAGAGATGCTGGACGACGTGCAGGACCGCATCTCGCGCGTGTCGCCGTGGATGGGTGTGCTGGACTGGATCGGCATGCGCGACGACGAGCGGCTGTTCTCGTTCGTACTGGGCGGATCGCGCGACCTGGCGTGGAAGTGGGCGGAGCGCTTCGCCGTTCTCCCGCCCGACCGCCTGCCGCAGGAAATCGACGCCCTGGACCACGTGGTCGCCGTGCTGGCGAAGGCGATCCACAAGCCGCACGTCTGGGTGCGGCCGGTGCTGCTGGCCATCCGCCTGCGCGAGCCGAGGGAGGTGGGGAAGGTGCTGGACGCGCTTACATAGTGCGTGAGTGCGTGAGTGCGTGAGTGCGTGAGTGCGTGAGTGCGTGAGTGCGGGGCCGGCCCCGACTGAGCGGGTGAACCCGCCGCAACGACTGCGGTAAGCCCCGCAAACTGCGCGGGGCTTCGACTGCACCTGCTTGCTGCCCCACGAGTTGTCATCCGGAGGGAGGCGCCGCGCTGGCGCGTACTGCGTGATCCCGGGCACTGACCGAAAGAACTCCTCTCCCCACCTGGTGGCCTGTCGAACCGCGCGAATCCCGCCCGCGCCGTGTCCGCGAAGGCGGACAGCGTGTAGTTGTTGCGGCGATTTCAATCGCTGTGGCTGGATGGCTGCGGGAACGGATGCGCCCGGCGGGCTTCGGCTCGCCGGGCGCGTTTCGTGGCGGGCGGATTCCGATCAGCCGCGCTGATCCACGTCGTCCTGCGGATCCAGGGCGCGGTGCTCGCGCTCCTCCGTCACGTTCTCGCGGCCGGAGAACTCCTCCACGCCGTGCAGGTTCTCGCCGCCGGTGAACCCGATGCGGTCACCGTCCTTCCGCTGGACGCTGGTGTGCGTCACCTGTTCCTCCCGCTGTGACCCGTTCCGGTTCTCCATCGTCACCTCCATGCAGGGTTCCGGGTGGACCAGACGGTCCCGCAACCTGTGTTCCACCAATGAGTTGATGGCGCCGGACGCAAGGGCGCGGCCGGGGCCGGGATCGTGCAGGTCAAACTATGGCTCCCATGAACGTTGTGACTTCGCCAGCGATGCGCGCCGCCGTCCGCATGGACGGGAACGCGCCCGCGGGGAGGGTTTATCGAAGCCAGCCCCGGTGCCGGTAGCGCCGGGGGGAGTGGAGTGGTGAATCCGATGGATGGACGCGTAAGGCTTCTGCTGTTCGACTTCGTGCTGGTCCTGGCGCTGCTCTGCCTGCTGGGGCTGGTGGTGGAGGGGTGCGTGTCGATGTACATGCGCCTCCGCCGGCGCCGGCACAGCCGCGGCGGCGCGGTGGGCGTGGTGGTGGACCGGCACGGTCGGGTGCTGGGCACCTACCTGGACCCGTTCGCGCATCCCTGGCGCGCGGCGCGCATGCACGGCGCCGACTCGCCGTGGACGCCGCCCGCGGCGTGGGGCGAGACCGCGCTGGCGTGGGAGGGCTTCGGCGAGACGGAGGAGGAGGCGCTGGCCGCCGCGAACCGCCTGCGCCGCCGCCACCTGCAGCTGTTCGGGCTGCTGGAGTCGCCCGGCGAGGACGAGAACCGCCCCGAAGGCGGCATGCTCACGCC
Organism: Longimicrobium sp.; assembly: GCA_036260235.1. GTDB lineage: Bacteria > Gemmatimonadota > Gemmatimonadetes > Longimicrobiales > Longimicrobiaceae > Longimicrobium. The sequence continues at coordinate 7,484 of DATAAG010000704.1, read as the reverse complement.
GCCGTTCGCCTGAACAGGGAACAGGGAACAGGGAACAGGGAACAGGGAATAGGTACGGCGCGCCCCCGGTTCGCGATGCGAGCCGGGGCGCGGTGTGTAATCGAGATCCCGCGCGACGGCATGAGCTCGCGCGGTGCAGGATCCCTGTCCGCGAAGGCGGACAGCGCGCAGTCGTTGCGGCGATTTCAATCGCTGGGGCCCGGGGTCGGCCTTCCCGCGGTCAGAACTGCTCGACGAAGGAGATCCAGAAGCGCTCGTTCAGGCGGGTGAGCAGGCCGCGGCGGCGCCATTCGTCCCGCGTGATCTCGCGCGCGTCCTTCAGGTCCTCCAGAAAGGTCTCGCGCAGCTGCCGCCCGAAGCCGTCGTCCAGCACGCCGATCACCCCCTCCTGGTTCAGCTCCTTGGAGCGGATGTCCATGTTGGCCGAGCCGACGACGGACCACACGCCGTCCACCACCATCGTCTTGGCGTGCATCATCGTCGGCTGGTACTCGTAGATGCGCACCCCGGCATCCAGCAGCTCCGCGAAGTAGTGGTGCCCCGCCCACCGCACCATGGGCGCGTCCGTCCGCCGGCCGGGCAGGAGCAGCCGCACGTCCACCCCCGCCCGCGCCCGCTCCGCCAGGATGCGCCGCGTGTTCTCCTCCGGCGCGAAGTAGGCGTTGGCCAGGTAGATGGACTCCCGCGCGCACGCCATGGAGATGAGGAAGAAGACGCGCAGGGGATGCGACCCGCTGGCGGGCGAGCTGATGACGCTCACGTGGCGCGCCAGCCCCTCCAACGCCCCTTCACCACCGGGATCCGGCGGATAGAACTCGTCGCCCACCAGGATCTCGCCGGTGCTGTTGGCCCAGAGCTGCGTGAAGGCGGACTGCAGGTTGGTCGCCAGGCAGCCCCTGACCTCCACCATCACGTCGCGCCAGCTCGTTTCGCTCTCCGCGTCCCCCAGCCAGTTGTCCGCCACCGCGGCGCCGCCCGTGAACGCCACGCTGCCGTCGATGACGATGGCGCGCCGGTGGTTGCGCTTGTACGCCCCCGCCAGCCACCCGGGCTGCACCGGGTTGAACAGCTTGACCACCGCCCCCGCCTCGCGCAGGGTGCGCAGGTTCCGCTTCGGGATGCCGTGCGCGCCGAAGCCGTCCAGCAGCAGGCGCACCTGCACGCCGGCCCGCGCGCGCTCCGCCAGCGCCTCCGCCACCTGGTCTCCCGCACGGCCGGGCTCCCAGATGTAGACCATGAAGTTGATGGTGTGCCGGGCCTGGCGGATGCCCTCCAGGATGGCGGGAAAGATCTCGACGCCGTTGTTCAGCAGGCGCGCGGTGCCCCCGCGCATCAGCGGCGCGTTGACGGCGCCGGAGACCGCCATCAAGAACGCCTCGCTCCCCACCGGCGGCCGCGCCACCAGGGCCATGCGCGAGGGCCGGTTCAGCCCCCAGAACAGGCTGATCAGCACGCTGACGATGGCCGCCACGCCGATCGCGGCCAGCACCGCCAGCAGCGTCGCGTTCGCGGCGACGAACTCCTTCATCGCGGAAAGGACCGGCTGAAGATGCGGGGAACCCGGCCCACGGGAATGCAAACGCCCGGCCGGATCGTCCGGCCGGGCGTCTGGTCCCGCGATGCGGCTCCTCAACCCGCGGGCGGAGGCGGGCGGCGGAGGGAAGGATACGGCGCGAACGGCGGAGCCGGCGGTGCAGCGGGCGCGGGGGCCGGCGCGCGGGCGCCCTTCTCGCGGACGACCACGGTCTCCACGATCTTGTCGTGGATCATCTGCCGGTTGCGGTCCCAGTAGACCTGCGCAAAGCCCAGCAGCCCGGTCACCAGGCCGGCCGCGTACCCACCGAAGCGCTCGAACGAGGTCCACAGCGTCATCGGCTGGCCGTTCAGCCGCACCACGCGCACACCGGCGATCCGCTTCCCCGGCGTCTGGCCGCGCCAGAGGGTGAGGAAGGCGGTGAAGTACAGCCCCGTCCACCCGAAGCCGAGCCCCAGCTCGTCCATGAAGCGGGTGAGGGAGCTGACGAAGCCGCGGTTCTCCGCGCGCTCCGCCCGCTCCTCCAGCTGCTGGTTCTGCTCGCGCGTCGCCCGCAGCTGCCCGCGCAGCTCGTCCAGGCTGTCGCGCGCCAGGGCGGAGCCCAGCCGCGGCCGGAGCGCCGCCGCCGCCGCCGTGTCTCCCTCCGCGACCGCGACCGCGTAGGCACGCGCCAGCGAGTCGGGGGTCAGGGGATTCGCGCCCCCCGCCGGGGCCTCCAGGGCGCGCTGGACGGCGCGGCCCATCCACTCCTGCTCCGCGTCCTCCGCGATCTCCTGCATCGTCTCGCGGACCTGCTCCTCCTCCATCCCGGCCCGGCGGAACCCGGCGGCCAGCTCCCCCGCCAGCCGCTGCGCCTCTTCCTCGCTCTGCGCGTTCTGCAGCGCCGCGACCGCGTTCCCCATCCCCAGCGCCTGCCACGGCGTCACCCGCACGGAGTCGCCCCCGCTGCCGGCGGTGATGTTCATCTGCACCCCCGCGCCCACGACGCGCCGAACGGTACGCCGCGCCTCGCCCCACAGGTTGAGCGCCACGATGAAGAGGATGAACGCGCCCAGCCCGCGGACCGCCAGCCGCAGCGTCCTGCCGACGCGGCTGGTCCCGGTGCCGGTGACGCGCGACGCCAGGCGGAAGGCGAAGTACGCCGCGGTCAGCCCCAGCACCACGCCGCCCGCCAGCTCCACCAGCAGCGCGACGAAGAACAGGTCCAGCAGCATGGCCGCCAGCCGCCGCGACGGGCGCGCCAGCGGCAGCCCCGTGATGGCCGGGCTGACCTGGAACGAGTCCGGGGTGATGACGTAGCTGGCGTTGCTGCGAAGCATCGGGTCGCGGCGGACGAAAGGAAGCGGAAGCGAGCGCGGAAGTACGGCGGACGGCGGCGAGGGGTTTCTGAAGCGGCAAATCTAGGTGCAGAAGCTACTTACGTCCAGTGAGGACCGGCCCCGGCCCGGCAATCGATGCTCGCTGCGGACCTGACCCGGCAATCCCCTGGTGGCGGACGCGCAGGTATCTGAAACCCGCACACCTCCGTACCGCCGCGTCCGCGCAGGCGGACTCTGCGAATTTCCAGGCAGATCATACCGAATCCGGATAAACTGTCATTCTGAGGGAGGCGCCCCCCGGATCTTGCCAACCGCTCACGAGCATGCGCGCCGACCGAAGAATCTGTACGCTGGGCGGCAGGATCTCGCGGCCACGCTGAGTTCCCCGGACTACGTCCGGGGCGGGTTCGGCGCGAGGGGAGGGAGATTCTTCGGTCGCGCCACGGGCTCCGTGCTCATCCGTCGGTTCGGCGCGGGCGCTCCCTGAATGGAAAGGGTCTGGTGCGATCCGCCGCGCCCCCTCCGGGCTCGCATTACTCGCCCACCGCCCCCAAAAACCCCTGGGGGAGGTTGAACTGCTCTTTCGTCCTACAGGGTCGGCGCAGCCGGCGGGTGACTCAGAACGACAGGTGTTTTCCGGATCGGTATCACACGGCGCGGGCGGCGAAGGCGATCACCCGCCACGGGCCGCCGGCGCTTCCGCCCGCCTGGTCCTCCACGCGGAAGCCCGCCGCCCGCAGCATCTCCGTCATCCCGGCGCGCGAGTGCATGCGATGGTACTCGATGCGTGCGAGGCGCATCCACGCGTTCAGCAGGCGCATGGAGGGCGGGTCGCGCCACCAGTCCAGCAGCAGCAGGCGTCCGTCCGTCCGCAGCACGCGCCGGATCTCCCGCAGTCCGGCATCCGGATCCTTCCAGTAGTGCAGCGTGGACGCGCTGACGGCCGTCTCGAACGATGCCGCCCGGAAGGGCAGCGCAAGGGCATCCGCCGCGACGAATCCCGCCCGCAGCTCCACGCCGCGCGCCTTGCCGCGCGCCGCCCGCAGCATCTCCGCCGAGAAGTCCGCCGCCGCGCAGGACTCCATTCGTCCGGCGGCGCCCGCCAGCAGCGGCAGCAGGTTCCCCGTGCCGCACGCCACGTCCACCACGCGGCCCAGATCCTGTCCTTCGATCCACGGACGCAGCAGCGCCAGGCTCGCGCGGTTGTAGCGCGCCCAGCGGCGGTCGTAGTCGGCGGCGGCGCGGTCGTACTCGGCGCGGATGGTCACGGGTCCAGAGTGGGAGGGAGTCGAAGCAGAAGCAAGGTCCCTCGCCGGCACAGCGGACGCGGAGACCGGTCCGTGCCCGCTGGAACCCGCGGGAAGCCCGCGCGGCTGCGCGCCACGCTCCAGAACGCGCACGTGGCAGGAAGCGGGCTTCCTGCCACGTGCGATCCGCCGTGCCGCCGGGGAGTGGCCGCTACCGCCTGACCCGTGCGTCCGCGCGCAGCGCCGACTTGCCGGGAAAGACCTGGCGCATGTCGCCGTCGACCATCTTGAAGCGCGCCAGCTTCCACTCTCCGCCGCGAGCGACCACCTCCGGCGCCTGCAGCGGGATCGTGACGTCCGTGCTGTCCCCGCTGCGCAGGGGCGGGAGCGCGATGCACCGGGGAGACTGGATCTCCCGGGGATCATCGTGGGCGCCCACCCGGCAGATCTGCCTGACGGGCCAGTCCACGGACCCCTCGTTCACGAACCTCACGGTCTTGACCCAGCTTGCGGCGGCACTCACCCGCGTGCTGTCCGGGTGATGCGTGACGTGCTCGATCCGGGAGCTGTCGCCCGGGATCGGGTACTCGACCGGCACGGGAACGGCGGCGGAGCTCCCGCCCAGCAGCTTGCCGAGGCCCAGGACGAACATCGTACCCACGCCCAGGTACTCAAGCAGCTTGCCCGAGACGAAGTCCCAGATCTCCCCCAGGCCGAACAGCACGAGGGGCGTGGCGACGAGCAGCTCGTCGGCGTTGGCGATCCCGTGCTCCTGCGCCACGGCCTCGACGTTGAACTTCTGTGCGAGCACCAGCAGGATGACGCTCCACAGCAACGCTTCCCGGGCCCCGCGAAGGCGCAGGAAGAACCGCCGGAAGGGATTGCGCGCCCGGCCGCGCCTGCGCCTGGCGGAGCGGGTCCGCGAGACCGCACCGGCGGCGGGCGAGCCCTTCCGCGAAGCGCTCTCGTCAGCCACGCCGGGCGCCGCCTGCTGCGGCGCAGGGACCTGGCCCCTCGACAGGGGCTCGCCGACGGGCACAGGCGAACGCGCGGGCTCCGGCGCGTCCGCCGGACGAGCCTGCACCGGCGGCGCCTCGCCAGCAGCGGAAGCCCCCGGATCCGCCGGACCGCCGGCGGCCTGGAGCTCCTCCACCGACTCGCGCTGCGATGTTGCCTTGCGGCCTTTCTTGCCCCTCTTCCCCTTCTCGCGATGCTTACCCATGATCCGAGCCCCGGGTGGAGGATACCCACAGGTTTTCTTCCTCCCCGCTCCCCGCATCCGCTGGTTTTCAGCCGGACTTTTCCGCTCTGCTACGCTGCTGATCCAGTGTTTCCGCCGCTGTTTCCACGACGGCCCTTCTACAAACAATTGTTTTTGACCGGATCAGCCCGATTTCAATGTCGTCTTCCGTGACTATTGTACGCACTTGTGAGGGGAGAGTTTCAGCGGCAGCCCCGGGAGTTCCCCAGGTATATGCTAGATTTTCAACACATCCGCATGTTCACTTTCATTGCGCCTCCGCAAGCGAGGGCCTCTGCGTAATGGCGCGAACGGCACCGTCGCGGGGTGCGCCGCGTGGCGGGGCCGTTTTCAGCCAGTGAGGACGGGGGGATGAGGGGGCGCCGGATCCACGCCCCGGCAACGTCCGGGGGCGGAGCCCCTACTGCTCCATCCCGTACCGCTGCAGCTTGCGGTACAGCGTGGAGGGGTCGATGCCCAGCACCTCCGCCGCGCGCGTCTTGTTGCCGCCCTCGGAGTGCAGCACCCAGTGGATGTACGCCCGCTCGATGATCTCCAGCGTGGGGTTGGGGGGCAGGCTGGCGGAGACCAGCGGCTGCGCCTGCCGCTGGGTGATGCGCGGCGGCAGCGTGGACACCTCGATCTGCGCGCCGTCGCCCGTGAGCACCGCCGCCCGCTCCAGCGCGTTCTCCAGCTCGCGGACGTTCCCCGGCCAGTCGTACGACTGCAGCACCGACACCGCGTCCGGCGACAGGCGCGGCGCCGGCCGGCCGCGCTGCTCCGCGAAGCGGTCCAGGAAGTACTCGCACAGGATGGGGATGTCGTCCGGCCGGTCGCGCAGCGGGGGAAGCTGCAGCGTGATCACGTTCAGCCGGTAGAACAGGTCGCTGCGAAAGCCGCCGCGGCGGATCTCCTCGTCCAGGTCGCGGTTGGTGGCGGCCATGATGCGCACGTCGATGGGCACCGGCTCCGTTGCGCCCACCGGGATCACCTCACGCTCCTGCAGCGCGCGCAGCAGCTTGACCTGCGTGGCGGCCGACATCTCGCCCACCTCGTCCAGGAAGAAGCTGCCGCCCTTGGCGGCGACGAACAGCCCCTGCTTGTCGCGCACCGCGCCGGTGAACGAGCCGCGCACGTGGCCAAAGAGCTCGCTCTCCAGCAGGTTCTCCGGCAGCGCGCCGCAGTTGATGGAGACGAACGGCCCCTCCCCCCGGTCGGAGATGGTGTGGATGAAGCGCGCGAGCACCTCCTTGCCCGTCCCCGACTCGCCGGTGATGAGCACGGTGGAGTCGCTGGGCGCCACCGTCTCCGCCGTCTTGAGCACGTCCAGGAACCGCCGGCTGCGGCCGATGGGGCGCGACACGTCGCTGCGGTCGCGGCGGCGGATCTCGGTCCTGAGGGCCAGGTTCTCCTTCTTGAGCTGCCGCGACTCCGCGGCGCGCCGGCAGATGGCGATCAGCTCGTCGTTGCTGAACGGCTTCTGGATGTAGTAGAAGGCGCCCTCGTTCACCGCGCGCATGGCCGTCTGCAGCGAGGCCTGGGCGGTCATCAGGATGACGGGGAGCGAGCGGTCCAGCTCCTTGGCGGCCAGCAGCACCTCCAGTCCGCCCACGCCGGGCATCCGCACGTCGCTCAGCACTACGTCGGGGCGCACTTCGGACAGCCGGTCCACCCCTGCCTGGCCCCCCACCGCCGTCTCCACGGCAAAGCCCTCGCGCTTCAGCAGGATGCGCAGGGTGTCCAGGATGGCGGTCTCGTCGTCGATGAGGAGGATCTTCGGCGCGCTCACGGGCCCTTGGCGTCGGTGGAGGTGGCGGGGGCCGGCGCGGCCGGCAGGTAGAAGGTGAAGGTGGCGCCCCACCCCGGGTGCCGCGGCTCGTCCAGGAAGATGGCGCCCCCGTGCGCCTCGGCGGCGCGCTGCACCAGCGCCAGCCCCAGGCCGGTGCCCCCGGGGCGCGCGGTGTAGAACGGGTTGAAGATGAAGTCCACGTCCTCTTCCTGCACGCCGGGGCCGCTGTCGGAGACGCGCAGCCGCACGGCGCGGGTGGACGCCAGGGCGGTGGAGAGAATCTCGGACTCGATCACGTCCACCGCCACCTCCACGGTGCCGCCGGGGCCGGCCCACTGCACGGCGTTCAGCGCCA
>DATAAG010000703.1:0-1971 GCA_036260235.1 Longimicrobium sp. | reverse complement strand
GCTCGGGGGTGGGGTCCACCCGGCGCGGGCGCGGGCGCTGGGCCGGGCGCTGCGCCGGCCGGGGGGCCGGCGCCGTGGGCGCCGCCGGGGTGGCCGCGTCCGGCGACAGGGCCCGCGCGCTGTCCACCCGCACCCGGCCGGAGAGCCGCACTCCCCAGGCGCTGGCCAGGTCCTGGTCCGTGGGCGCGCGCACCGGGTCGCCCAGGATCAGCACGTGCCCCATCTTCGCGGGGGAGACCAGCGGGCGCACGTAGTAGATGCGCAGCCACCCGTTGGGGTCCTTGCCGCTCCCCGCCACCGTCCCCACGGGAATTCCCCGCGGGTACACGCCCCCCTCGCCGGAGGTGACGATCAGCGTTCCCGTGTCCGGCGCGGTGTGGAACGCCACGGGGCTGAAGGCCAGCACCTGCTCGCCATTGGGCCCCTCCAGCGGGCGCGCCACCCCGTACGTCTCCCCCTCGACCGTCATCACGCTGGCGCGGAACTGCGGGTGCGTCCACGCCAGCATGGTGCTGGACTCCGTCCCCAGCTGCCCCACCTGCCCCGCCAGCCCCTCGGCCGTCACCACCGGCGCTCCCTCGCGCACCCCGTCGCGGGCGCCGGCGGACAGGCGCAGCACGCCCGTGGACCCCGGCCCCGCCTCCGGCCGCGCCTCGGCGGCCACGAACGAGTAGGTGAGCCGCTCGCGAAAGCCCAGCAGCTGGCGCAGCTGGCGGTTCTCCGCCGCCAGCGTGGCCTGGCCCACCAGGAAGCTGGCCAGCGAGTCGCGCTCCGCGCGCAGGCGGCTGGCGTCGGCGTAGCGGCCGGTGCGGTCCGCCGAGCCGCGCTGGACGGCGATGAACGGGCGCAGCACCGTGGCGCGCAGCCCGTGCCCCAGGCCGTCCTTGTAGACCTCGGGCATCACCATCACCAGGCCGGACAGGACCGTGAACAGCCCCGCCACCGCCAGGTCGCGCTTGCGGCCGCGCTCGCCCGCGCCGCGCAGGTAGGGTCTGAAGGCGCTCAGGAGGTCAACACTCCTTTGTACTTGACCACGTCGTCCAGGATGCGCCCGGCACCCCGCACCACGCAGGTCAGGGGATCCTCGTCCACGTGGATCGGCAGGTTGGTCTCGCGCGCGATCAGCGTGTCCAGCCCGCGGATGAGCGCGCCGCCGCCCGTCATCACGATCCCCCGGTCCACGATGTCGCTGGCCAGCTCGGGCGGGGTGATCTCCAGCGCCCGGCGCACCGCCTCGACGATTGCCTGGATCGGCTCCTGGATGCATTCGCGGATCTCCTGCGAGTGCACCCGCACCGTCTTGGGAATGCCGCTCACCAGGTCGCGCCCCTTCACGTCCATCTCGCGCTCGTCGCCGGTGCTGTACGCGCTGCCGATCTGGATCTTCACCGCCTCGGCCGTGGCCTCGCCGATCATCAGGTTGTAGTTCTTGCGCATGAAGGTGACGATGGCGTTGTCGATCTCGTCGCCCCCCACGCGGATGCTGGTGTCGCAGACGATGCCGGAGAGCGCGATCACCGCGATCTCCGTGGTCCCGCCGCCGATGTCGATCACCATGTTGCCGGTGGGCGTCTCCACCGGCAGCCCCACGCCGATGGCGGCGGCCATGGGCTCCGCCACCATGTACACCTCCTTGGCGCCCGCCGCCGCGGCGCTCTGCCGCACCGCCCGCCGCTCCAGCTCGGTGATGCCGCTGGGCACCCCGACGACGACCGTCGGCTTGAGCTTGAGGAACCGCTTGCTGGTGACCGTCTCCAGGAAGTAGCGGAGCATGATCTCCGTCACGTCCACGTCGGCGATCACGCCATCCTAGAGGGGGCGCACCGCGGTGATCCCCTCGGGGGTGCGGCCCAGCATGCGCTTGGCCTCCAGCCCGATCCCCTTGATCTTGTTGGTGGCCTTTTCCACGGCCACCACCGACGGCTCGTTCAGGACGATCCCCTCGCCCTTCACGTACACCAGCGTGTTGGC
>DATAAG010000702.1:0-24851 GCA_036260235.1 Longimicrobium sp. | reverse complement strand
GGTCTCCATCATGCCGCACCTTGCTCACACGCGCCATCCGGGCCTCCCTCAGGTTGGGGTCCGGTGGTAATCTACTCCCCTGAGGTGAACAAAGTAAACGGTATTGCGCCTTCGCGGACTGCATCGCTGCCTCAGGAGCGTGGTGGCGAGTTCCGGGTGGAAGCAGTTACCGGATTTGATTCGCAATGAGCATAAGTCGCCGCAACGGCGACACGCTGTCCGCCTTTGCGGAACGACGACGACGAGAGCCCGGGGCGGTGGACGCGCCGGGGCTCTCGACTCCGTCCGGCAGGGTCGTCAGGCCGTGACGTCGCCGGCGCCGGCCAGGCAGTCCACGTCGCTGTAGACGACGCAGTTGTCCGGGCAGGCGGACTCGCGCGAGCAGCCGAGGATGCAGTCCCGGTTGGGATCGGTCTCCCCGCAGGCGCAGGTGTAGTACTGCAGCGTGGGCTTCGCGTGGCCGGCGACGGTGCCGCGGAACAGCGGTCCGGCGAGGGCGGTCTCGAAGGGCGTGACCTCCAGATCCTCCAGCCTCAGCTTCTTCACGTTTCTCCAGGCGGATGGGGGATGCCCGCCGGGGGACGGGGCGAGCGTCACAAAACATGCTGTTCCATCGCGAACCGGGCAGCGAAGGGGTCGAATTCGGCCAAACCGTGTCGCGGAGGCGGACAGCGTGACGTGTAGCGGCGAGCTCTGCCTGTTGCGAGTCAAATCCGGTACCGCGTTCCACCGGGGGCTCGCCACCGCGCTCCTGGGGCAGCGATGCAGTCCGCGCAGGCGGACTTTGCGAATTTCCAGCGGCGACTTCATCAGTCGCTCAGGCGCGGTGCGGGCGATTGCCGGTTCAGGTTCGGCGTCAATCTCTCCCATGGTCGTGGCGATTTCAATTTCAATCGCTGCCGTCGAGATGGCTCATCACCCTTGACAAGAAAAGTTGTCAAGGCTACGATGCAGCCATGCTCGACGTTCACGTGATCGACGATCCGGCCGCCGCGGCGGTGGCGCTGGAGCCGGTGCGCAGCCGGCTGCTGGCGGAGCTGTCGCGGCCGGCGTCCGCCGCGGCGCTGGCCGGCCGCGTCGGCATTCCGCGGCAGAAGGTGAACTACCACCTGCGCGCGCTGGAGGCGCACGGGCTGGTGCAGGTGGCCGAGACGCGCCGCTGGGGCGGCCTGACCGAGCGCCTGCTGGTGGCGAGCGGCTCGTCGTACGTCGTCTCGCCCGGCGCGCTGGGCCCCGCGGCGGCCGACCCCGACCGCCGCGCGGACCGCCTTTCCGCCGGCTACCTGATCGCCCTGGCCGCGCGCGCCGTGCGCGAGGTGGGCCGGCTGCTGCGCGGCGCGGAGGAGGCGGGCCAGCACCTGGCCACCCTCTCCATCGACACCGAGATCCGCTTTCGCTCTCCCGCGGAGCGCGCCGCCTTCACCGGCGAGCTCACGCAGGCGGTGGCCGCGCTGGCCGCGCGCTACCACGACGCGAACGCCCCCGGCGGGCGGCCGCACCGCCTGGTGGTGCTGGCCCACCCGCTGCCCATCGAACCCCAACCCCAGGAGTAGCCGCCATGCCCGTGCAGCAAGACGAGTCCGGCCACCGCTACGTGCAGGCCGAGGTGGAGGTGCCCGGCACCCCGGAGCAGGTGTGGGAGGCCATCGCCACCGGGCCCGGGATCACCTCGTGGTTCGTCCCCAGCCAGGTGGACGGGCGGGTGGGCGGCACCACCACCTCGAACTTCGGTCCCGGCATGGACGCGGTGGCGACGATCACCGAGTGGAATCCGCCCCACCGCTTCGTGGCGGAGAGCCCGGACGCAATCGGCCCGGACGCGCCCGCCGTCGCCACGGAGTGGATCGTGGAGGCGCGGGGCGGCGGCCGCTGCGTTGTCCGCGTGGTGCACCGCTGGTTCACCGACGGCGACGCCTGGGACAACCAGTTCGAGGGGCACACCCACGGCTGGCTGTCGTTCTTCCGCGTCCTGCGGCTGTACCTGGCGCACTTCGCGGGGCAGCACGGCGCGCCGGTGCAGGTGATGGGCGTGGCGCCGGAGCCCAAGGAGGAGGCGTGGGAGGCGTGGACGCGGCCGCTGGGGCTGCACGGCGCCGCGGTGGGCCAGCGCGTTGCCACGCCGGACGGCGCGCCGCCGCTGGCCGGCGTGGTGGAGTGGGCGGGGCAGCCCGCGTGGCCGGAGGACCTGCTGATCCGCCTGGACCAGCCCGCGCCGGGGATCGCGCACCTGGTGCCGCATGCCATGATGGGCCAGGTGTACCTGACGATGCGCTTCTACCTCTACGGCGACGATGCGCCCGCCGCCGCCGCGCAGGCGCAGGCCGCCTGGCAGGGGTGGATGAACGAGCACTTCGCCCCGGTGGCGGCCTGACGGCGCTGGATCACGCGGAGGAAATGTCAGAGGACGCGGAGGAGCACGATGCTTCTCCGCGTCCTCCTGACATCAGGGGGTGTTGCCGAACCTCATCCGGGCTTGCTTTCCTGAGGGAGGCGCCGCGCCTGTTCCGCGTTCACACTGCACTCTGGCGCCGACCGAAGGATCTTGCCGGCAGAACCGGCAGGCTGGCCTCGTACTCCGAAACTGGCGTCCAGGTGGCCGGGAGAAGATCCTTCGGTCGCGCGCAGGCGGTCGTAAAGACGCGGATTCCGTGTGGCGCTCCCTCAGGAAAACAACGCTTCCTGCTGGCTGCAACAGCCTCTCAGGGGGCCCCGGGAAAACATGCCGTCACGCCGCGGGACTGTCGCCCGGCGGAGCGACGCTGCATCTTGCGGATACATCTGGCGCCGGCCCTCTCCATTCGTTCCTGCTCCCCCTCACCCGGCATCCCATGACCCGACCGCTGCCGCTGTTCACCGCCATCCTGGTACTGCTGCTGTCTGCGTGCGGTCCAGGCGCCCCTGCGCCCGTGCCGGCGCCCCCGCCCGCACCCCCGCCCGTCCCGCAGCCGCAGGTGCAGGCGGATACGCCGGTGGTGGAGGAGAACGACAGCATTCGGCCCTTCCGCAGCGCAGCGGAGATCCGGGAGTTCACCGCCGCGATGGTGCGGGTGGAGGAGGAGCGGCAGGCGAGGGCGCGCGCGGCGTACGAAGAGCAGCAGAGGATCGCGCGCGAGGAACGCGAGCGGCGCGCCCGGGAGGAGGCGGCCCGGGAGGAGCGGGAGCGCAGGCGCTTTCGCTGGCCCTGGCAGCGGCGTCCGCCGCCCCCGCCGCCTCCTCCACCCCCGCCGCCTCCGCCTCCGCCGCCCCCTCCGCCTCCGCCGCCGCCCCCCTCGGCCCCGGCGCCGGCGGCCGCCGCGGGCGAGTCCGTCACCAACGTCCAGCACGCCGGCGTGGACGAGGGCGGGATCGTGAAGGTGCACGGCGACTACCTGATCATCCTGCGCCGCGGGCGGCTGTTCACCGTGCGCATCGGCGGGAGCGCGCTGCAGCCGGTGTCGTCGGCGGACGCGTTCGGGCCCGACATCGACCCGCGCTCCGCCTGGTACGACGAGATCCTGGTCTCCGGCCCCAACGTGGTGGTGATCGGCTACAGCTACGGGCGCGGCGGCACGGAGCTGGGGCTGTTCCGCATCTCGCCGGACGGGCGGCTGACGCACCGCGCCACCTACCACATGCGGTCGGCGGACTACTACTCGTCGCGCAACTACGCCAGCCGCCTGATCGGCGACCGGCTGATCTTCTACGCGCCGTTGCCGGTGAACGTGCGGGATCCGCTCTCCACCCTTCCCGCGCTGCGGCGCTGGGGCGCGCCGGACTCCGCCTTCCGCGCCACCATCGAGCCCACCCGCGTCTACCGCCCCGCCGGGCCCGTGACCCTGAACGGCCTGACGCTGCACACGGTGACGACGTGCGAGATGGCGGACGCGGAGCTGCGCTGCCGGTCCACCGCGCTGTACGGCCCGCCCGGGCGGGTGTTCTACGTGGCGCCGGGCGCGGTGTACGTGTGGGCCGTGGCGTACTCGCTGCGCGGGGACGGGCCGCCGTCCATGCTGTACCGCATGCCGCTGGACGGCGGCGCGCCCACGGGGCTGCGCGTGGCCGGCTCGCCGGTGGACCAGTTCTCGTTCCTGGAGAGCGGCGACCGCTACCTGAACGTGCTCACCCGCACCGACGCGTGGGGCGAGTCCATGTGGGGCTCGGAGTTCGCGCGGGGGCGGCTGGCGCTGCTGCGCGTGCCCATCAGCGAGCTGGGGAGCGGCAACCGCAGCGCGGACGCGGAGCTCTACCGCCCGCTCCCGCAGCCCACGGGGTACTCGTTCCAGAACCGCTACGTGGGCGACTGGCTCATCTACGGCGTCGCCCAGGGGGGACGGAGCACCGCCGACACGTCCGCCGTCGCCTACGCGGTGCCGTGGGCCGGCGGGGAGGTGACGCCGGTGCGGCCGCCGCACGGGGTGGAGCGCATCGAGGCCATGGGGTCCGGCGCGGTGCTCATCGGCTCGGACGGGCGCGACCTGCACTTCAGCGGCCTGCGGCTGGACGACGGCGCCCGCCTGGCGCACCGCTACACGCGCCCCGGCGCGGCCCAGGGCGAATCGCGCAGCCACGGCTTCTTCTACCGGCCGGACGGCGAGGACCAGGGACTGCTGGGCCTGCCGATCCAGGCCCCGCGGCCCGACTCGGAGCACGGCTCGGCTTCCATCCTCTTTTTGCGCAACCGCAGCTTCCGCCTGGAGGAGCTGGGCGAGCTGGTCTCCGGCCCCACGGGCGGCGACGACGACTGCCGCGCCAGCTGCGTGGACTGGTACGGCGACGCGCGCCCGCTCTTTCTGCGCGGGCGCATCCTGGCGCTGCTGGGCTACGAGCTGGTGGAGGGAAGAGAAGAGGGCGGCCGCATCCGCGAGCTGCGGCGGGTGGACTTCACCCCGCTCACGCTGACGGCGGGGATCGCCGGCGAGTGGCGCTTCACCGAGCTGGTGGGCTCGCAGGGGAGCCGGTACTTCTGCGCCAGCAGCGGCACCATGCGGTTCGACCGCGAGGGCGCCCGTCTCACCATGCGCTACCGGCAGACGGGCGAGTGCACCATCGAGGGCGTGCCCGCCAGCGGCGACGGGCAGGGGAGCGGCGCGGGGACGGTGGGCGCCCGCGCGGTGCGCTTCCAGGTGGATGCGTGCGAGTACACGGGGCAGATGGAGGATCCCGACGGCATGACGGGCGCGTTGCGGTGCACCGTGCGCCTGCGCGACGGCTCCACTGCCACGGTCGACGGCCGCTGGGACGCGCAGCGCGTGCGCGGCTGAGAGTGAGGCCGATGAACGGAAGCGCGATGTTCGACGATCAACGCCTCAGGCGGTCAGGGCAGCGCGCTTGCCGACCTGTGTAGATGTGTCTACATAGCAAAAAAAAAAGGGCCGAGCCGTGACTGATCACGGCTCGACCAAGAGCGCAGGATGGCAGCTACGCTCGCCAGGAATGCAGCACGTACCAGAGGAGGAAGCGAAGGGTGGGGAATACCTCACCAACGGCTAGCTTCGTCGTCTCCTTGACAGCTTCCATCATCACGTCCTCGGCGATTCCAGCCGTTGGTTGCGTGATGATCTGAGAAGGCCGTGGGCTCAAATCCGAGTCAGCAAACTCGAAGAGCACCTCGCGGTGAATAGCCTCCCCATCGACTTCTTCGCGGAGCCGGATGCTCCGCGGGGTCGGGATACCGCGATCCAAAAATAGTGAGAGCAGCCGCTCCAAATCGCCATCGCCGCTCTCGTTATCAGGATCGCGGCGACGCATGGGTCAGACCCTCAGCGTCGCCGGATAAGCACCAGCCTGCACCTGCACCACAAACGCCCAGGCCAAACAAATCGCTGTTCTACTCGGTTCCATCGCGATTCTCCATTTTAAGGGTTAGCAAGTCGCTCGCGAATGCGAGGGGGCACCCAATACCCGAGTTTGTCAAACAGGATGCAGAGGAACTCTGCGAGACTTGATACGAGTTTGAGATCTAGAAGGTTCCAGCGACAGCCAGAGCCCCGCGCCTATCGAGCGCCGGGGCTCCGCTGTTTGCGCGGCGTGAGGCGTGAAGGTCCGTCAGAACCTGCGCGCGTCCAGCACCTCGCCGGTGCGGGTGCCGGTGACGGCCTCCACGTAGGCGCGCGCGACGTCCGCGGCGGGCATGCCGGCGGACGGGTCCTGCCCCATCGCCCGCAGCGTCTCGGCCACCCACGGCGGGCTGACCACGTTGACGCGGACGCCGCGGGGCAGCTCCAGCGCGGCGGCGCGCGCGAACCCCTCCAGCCCCGCGTTCACCAGGCTGATGGCGGCGCCTCCCGGCACCGGTTCCGTGCTCAGGACGCCGCTGGTGAGGGTGATGGAGCCGCCGTCCGCGACCGCGTCCACGCCGTAGCGCGCCAGGTTCACCTGCCCCATCAGCTTGTAGTGCAGGGTGAGCTCGAAGTCCTCGTCCGTCAGCTCCGCCAGCGGCTTCCACGCGCTGCTCCCCGCGCACGAGACGATGGCGTCCACCCGCCCGGCCTGCGCGAGCATCTGCCGGATCGACTCCGGCGAGCGGATGTCCACCTGCAGGTCGCCGCCGCTTCGCTCCGCGGTGACCACCTCGTGCCCGCCGCGCGGAGCGCCTCCGCCACGGCGGCGCCGATCGTCCCGGTCCCTCCCACTACCAGTGCCCTCATCTGTCCGTCTCCCATGCGTTGCTGGTCGGCCGGATGCACGGCCGTGCATCCCCGGTGCTACAGGATAGCGCGCATCACGCCGCCTGCGACGTCTTGGTGATCCCGTGGTGCACCATCTCGGCGGGAATCTGCACCGCCGAGTCGCCCGACACAAAACACAGGTCTGTTCTGCGCAAGCCTAGGGCGTGGGGGATTCGCATCCGGCGCACGGGGTGGTCCTCGGCGCGGTACTCGCTTACCATTCCTCGCTGCGCACCGGCGCTCCGCTCCGCCTCCTCGACCTCCGCTCCATCCCCGCACGACCGACCGATGACCGCCGACACGCTGCGCGACGACCTCCAGCGACAGATCGATGCAGGCCAGGTGGTGGCGATCGTGGGCGCCGGCGTGTCCGTAGGCGCGACGAACGGCGCGGCCGTGGCGTCGTGGCAGGGGCTACTGCACGACGGCGTGGATCGCTGCCGTGAACTCGGCGGTGTAACGGAGACGAGCGCAAAGATCCTTCACGATCAGATCGACACGGGCGACCTGGCGATGATGCTCGCGGCCGCCGAGGTCGTGTCCAGCAAGCTGGGCGCGCCGGACGGGGGCGAATGGCGGCGGTGGCTGCGCGAGAGCGTCGGCGAACTGCGGGTAGAACGGCGCGGCGTGATCGAGGCACTGCGCGACCTGGGCGTCACGCTGGCGACCACCAACTACGACGGGCTGATCGAGGAGGTGACCGGCCTGCAGCCGGTGACGTGGCGGGCCGGCTCCATCGTGGAGCGGGTGCTGCGCGGCGAGGAGGAAGGCGTCCTCCACCTGCACGGCTTCTGGCGCGATCCCGAGTCGGTGGTGCTCGGGGTCCGCGATTACCAGAAGGTGCTCGGGGATGCGCACGCGCAGACGATGCAGCGGGCGATGCGGTCGCTGAACACGCTTCTCTTCGTCGGCTGCGGCGAGGGGCTGGTCGATCCCAACTTCGGCGCGCTGCTGCGGTGGTCGGAAGGCGTGTTCGCGGGTTCCGAGTACCGGCACTTCCGCCTCGCGCGGGACGGCGAGGTCGCGACGCTGCAGGCAGGGCACTCGGCCGAGCAGCGGATCTTCGTCCTTGGGTACGGGCCGGGTTACGGCGATCTGGAGGCTTTCCTCCGCGGCCTTCGCCCCACCGCGAGGGCCGGTGCCGCGCCCGTGGCCGCGGCGCCTCTGCCCGCCGCGGCCGCGCTTCCGCCTGCGCCGCTCTGCGTCGGGCGCGACGACGAGATCGCGGACCTGGTCGCGACGCTGCTCGCGGACGATCAGGAGCCCGTTCCGCTGCTGGGGCCGGCGGGGATCGGCAAGAGCACCATCACCCTCGTCGCGCTGAACGACCCTCGCGTGGCGGAGCGCTACGGCGCGCGCCGCTACTTCATCCGCTGCGACGCGGTGCGCACGCGCGAGGCGCTCGCCGCGGCGGTGGCCACCGCGGCAGGCCTCCCTGTGGGCCCGCAGGTGGAGGTGGCGCTGTTGAGCGAGCTGGCGTCGGCGCCGGCGGTGGTGGCCATCGACAACGCCGAGACGCCGTGGGAGGCGGATACGTTGCGTGTCGAGGAACTGCTCGCCCAGCTTGCCGCGCTGCCGGGCCTGGCCCTCGTCGCCTCGCTGCGCGGCTACAGCCGGCCCATGGGCGTGCAGTGGCGCCAGCCGATCCAGCCCCGTAGCCTGCCGCTGGAGGACGCGCGCAAAGTCTTCCTCGCCGTCACGGGCGACCAGTTCGCCGATGATCCGGACCTCGAGCGCCTGCTGCGCGCGCTGGACGGCGTTCCGCTGGCCATCAGCCTGATGGCCAGCGCCGCCGAGGGCCAGCCCGACCTGGCGGACACGTGGGCGCGGTGGGAGCGCGAGCGCACCAGGATGCTCCAACGTGCCGGCGGTAAGGACCGCCTGGTGAACATTGAGGTCTCGTACGAGCTCTCCATCCAGGCCCCGCGCATGACGGAGGAGGCACGGCGGCTCCTCTCGATCCTCGGCTTCCTCCCTGGCGGCGTCGCACGCGGTGACGTCGAGGCCGTGTTCCCCAGCCACGGCACCCGCGCCGCCACCGTGCTGCGCCAGGTGAGCCTCGTTCTTGATGAGGCGGCCCGCCTCCGGCTGCTGGCGCCTCTGCGCGAGTACGTGAACCGGGAGCATCCGCCTGGACCAGAGGATCTGCAGACGACGCTCTCGCATTACCTGGAACTGGCGACCTCGCTCGGGCAAAAGCCGGGGAGAGAAGGCGGCGCCGAAGCGGTCGCGCGGCTCACGCCAGAGATCGAAAACATCGAGACTGTGATCGCGATCTCGCTCGATGCACCCGGGAGCAGCCCGATCATCGAAGCCGCCATCAGCTTGGCCCAATTTGCCCGATTCACGGGCCTGGGAACGACAGACCTGCTGGAGAAAGCAGCTTCAGTTGCACAAACCCGCGGCGTTGACAAGCTTGCCGCCGCGTGCCTGGAGCGCCTGGGCGACATCGCCGCTGCGCGGTCCGACCACGAGAGTGCTCGCACGCACTACGAGGAGGCGCTTCCGCTGTACAGGCGGGTGCTTGACATCCTCGGCGAAGCCAACTGCATCTTGCGCCTGGGCAACATCGCCCATGCGCGGTCCGATCATGACAGTGCTCGCGAGAGGTACGAGGAGGCGCTTCCGCTGTACAGGCGGGTGGGTGACATCCGCGGCGAAGCCAACTGCATCTCGCGCCTGGGCGACATCGCCCTTGCGCGTTCCGACCACGAGAGTGCTCGCACGCGGTGCGAGGAGGCGCTTCCGCTGTACAGGCGGGTGGGTGTCATCCTCGGCGAAGCCAACTGCATCAAGCGCCTGGGCGACATCGCCCTTGTGCGATCCGAGCACGAGAATGCTCGCACGCGGTACGAGGAGGCGCTCCCGCTGTACAGGCGGGTGGGAGACATCCTCGGCGAAGCCAACTGCATCCAAGGCATGGGCGAAATCGCCTTTGCGCGTTCCGACCACGAGAGTGCTCGCGAGCGGTACGAGGAGGCGCTCCCGCTGTACAGGCGGGTGGGTGACATCCTCGGCGAAGCCAGCTGCATCTCGCGCCTGGGCGAAATCGCCCTTGCGCGGTCCGACCACGAGAGTGCTCGCACGCGCTACGAGGAGGCGCTTCCGCTGTACAGGCGGGTGGGTGCCATCCTCGGCGCAGCCAACTGCATCCTGGGCCTGGGCGACATCGACGTTGCGAATGCGGACTACGAGAGCGCACGCGGGCGGTATGAGGAGGCTCTCGACCTTTATGAGCGCATTCGGGACCCGTACTCAATTGGCCTTGCCCACCGGCGACTCGCACATGTTCCGGGAGACGAGGACCGGCGCCGCGGGCACGTAAATGCCGCAAAAAACGCGTGGCGGGGCATTGGCCGCGACGACCTCGTGAAGCGGATGGAGGAGGAATTCGGCACGGAATGATCTCCGCCGCTCTCGCCGGCGGAGGTATCGGCCCGTCAGCAACGTGACACGTCCCGCCGTGCAGGGTTACCTGCAAGGCGGGACGTTCGTTCTGTCGCGGCGGCGCCGTTCAGCGCGGGGCCGGCTCGTACGTGACCCGCCGGCCGCGCGGCTGGTGGTCGAAGTCGGGATCGAAGTCCGCGTCGTCCGCGAAGGTGCGGGTCAGTGCGCGCCCGGCGCGGTACGCCGCGTACCCCGCGATGAGCCAGGGGGCGGCGACGATCAGCGGGTCGATCCACTGGTGCTTCAGGTCCGTACGATGCGTGCCCACGCGCGAGCGGACGCCGTGGCGCTTGAGCTCGGCGACGATCCCGGTTTCGGAGAGCGGGTTGTCGGGCCTGCCTTCCCCCACCGCCTCCACGCCGCTCTCCAGCACGTCGATGCGGTCCGCCAGCATCAGCAGCAGCCAGTGCGAGCTGCGCCCCTCGCTCAGCGTGTAGGCGTACCGCCGGATGGCGCCCGAGACGCCCCGCGGCGGGCAGGCGGTGCCGAACACCGGCGGCAGCATCCCGTGCTCGGGCGACATCTCCCGCGGCCACCGTTCCGGCTGCCGCTCGGGAACGTGCCAGTGCGCGTTCGTGGCCCCCGGATCGAAGTCCTCCATGGGCACCGCCGGGCGGTCGCGCCAGTCCAGGTCCACGCCCCAGCCGGGAATGGTGCGGCGCACCTCGTCCAGCGGCGGCGTGGCGCGCGTGGTCGCCGCCCGGTACGGCAGGGGAACGTCCTCGGCCACCGCCGGCGTGGTCTGCCGCGCTTCGTCCGTGTACGACATCGTCGCTCCCTTTCGCTCAGTTGGGGACCACGATGGGCTTGATGCAGTTGTCCAGCTTGGCGCTGAACATGTGGTAGCCCTCCGCGATGTGCTCCAGCGGGATGTGGTGCGTCACGATGTCGCGGGGCCGCAGGACGCCGTTTCGCACGTGCTCGAACAGCCGCGGCCAGTGGCGCTTCACGCTGCACTGGTTGGTGCGGATGGTGAGCCCCTTGTTCATGGCGTCGCCGAACTTGACGGCGCTGAACAGCGGCCCGTACGCGCCCACCACCGACACCGTGCCGCCCTTGCGCACGCTGTCGATGCACCAGTTGAGCGCCACGGGACTGCCGCCCTGCAGCTTGAGCTTGGCGCTGGTCACGTGCTGGAAGAACGCCCCGTCCGCCTCGGCGCCCACGGCGTCGATGGCCACGTCGGCGCCCAGCCAGTCGGTGATCTTCTTCATGTGCATCACGATGTCGTCGTACTCCGCGAAGTTGTACGTCTCCGCGTGGGCGAACTCGCGCGCCTTCTCCAGCCGGTACTCCAGGTGGTCGATGACGATCACCCGGCCCGCGCCCATCAGCCACGACGACTTCGCGGCGAACAGCCCCACCGGCCCCGCGCCGAACACCACGACCACGTCGCCCTCCTGGATGTCGCCCAGCTGCGCGCCGAAGTAGCCCGTGGGCAGCGCGTCCGTCAGCATCACGGCGTCGTCCTCGTCCATCCACTCGGGGATGATGGTGGGGCCCACGTCCGCGAAGGGGACGCGCACGAACTCCGCCTGGCCCCCGTCGTATCCGCCGGTGGTGTGCGAGTAGCCGTAGATGCCGCCCACCGCGGTGGCGTTGGGGTTCACGTTGTGGCAGTTGGCGTACAGCTTTCGCGCGCAGAAGAAGCAGGTGCCGCAGAAGATGTTGAACGGCACCATCACCCGGTCACCGCGCTGGAGCGTCTGCACGGAGGGGCCCACCTCCTCCACCACGCCGATGAACTCGTGCCCGAAGGTCTGCCCCACGCGGGTGTCGGGGAGCATCCCGTGGTAGATGTGCAGGTCCGAGCCGCAGATCGCCGCCCGCGTCACCCGCACGATGGCGTCGTTGGGGTGCTCGATCGGCGGGACGTCCTTCTCCTCCACGCGGATGCGGTACGGTCCGCGGTACACCATCGCACGCATGCGCTGTCTCCTGGTGAACGTGGCGTTTCGGTGCGTTGGGCGCGGGTCCCGCGCAACCGCCATGCCGCACCGGCCTCACCCCGCCGTGCGTTCGCCGGGCGGGCAGGCGCCGTGGAGCGGCCGGCGGAAGCTCCAGTCGGGCCCGGGCGGACAGGCCCGCCGCCTGCATCCTGCCGCAGGGGATGGGGCCCGGACGCCTCATCCTCCGCCCGTCACGGACGTTCCAGACGATGGGGATGATCGGACGCAGCATCTTCACGGCCGCCGCCTTCGCGCTCGCCGCGGCGGGATGCGTTCCCGGCGGCGCCGCATCCGGCCCCGCACCGCGCGAGCAGGTCATCTCGCGGGCGGAGATCCGCGCGTCGGAGGCCGCGAACGCCTACGACCTGGTCCAGCGGCTTCGCCCCGACTGGCTGCTGCTCGCCGGCGACGACCCCGCCGCGGCAGGGCAGATCCTCGTGGTGCTGGACGGCAGGCCGCTGGGTGACGTGCGCGCCCTGCGCGGCGTGCGGCCGCAGGGGCTGGCCTGGGTGCGGCTGCAGAGCCCGGCATACGTCCGCGAGCGCTTTCCGCGCCGCGCGGCCGAAGGCGTTCGCGGGGCGATCGTCCTGCACACGGCCTCTCCGCCGGAGCACCCCACCGCCCGCTGGGCCGCGAGCGCCGGCGCGGGGATCGCGGCGGCCAGCCTGGCGCACGGGGTGGAGCGCGGCGCCAGGGCGGAGGGGGTGGGACAGCCGGAAGGATTCAGGTGGACCGATCCCGGAACGCGCACGCCGCTGGCGGTCTACGCCGCCGCGCGCTACCGCGTGCGTCCCCGCGTCTCGGTGGGCGCGGACGTGCAGCATACGCGCGGTGCCTGGTTCGGGGGATATCGCCGCCGGGACGAAGGGACCGGGACGGTCAGCGTCACCGCCTCCGGCACCGAGCTGACCCTGCAGGCGATGTACGGGGGGACGATGCGCCTGGGGGTGGGCCCGGCCGTGCGCGTGGTGCGGTGGGACTGGCGCGGCGGAGAGTGCCAGTGCGAGGCGCCGCAGCGCAACACGAGCTCGGCCCTGGGGGTGGCGGGGTCGGCGGGGGCCGCGTTCCCGCGCTCCTCGCGCGTCTTCGTGGACGTCAGCCTCCGCGCCCGCTGGTACCCCTCGCAGCGGACCGGTGCGTACCAGCACGTGCGCTCCCTGGATGCGGGCGGGCTGGTGGTCACCCCCTCGGCCGGCGTGGGCATCCGCTTCTGATCGCCGCTCCCTGCGGCTCCGGCGCCGGAAGCTGCGACGCGTGCAGCTGCTGCTGTTGCTGAGCGCGGCCGCCAGCACGCGCGCCGCCGCCCTTTGCTGAACCCGCGGACGCCGTCCGCCACCGGCACGGGGTGCGGTCCCCACCGGCGGACGGCGTCCCTCGCGACCTGCGGTGCGTCCTTGTGCGCCTGCGCGCTGCGGAGGTATTTTCGTGCTCCTCTTGCGCCATTCGCTGGCCCGAAGTCCATCCCCCGTACCTCGACGCTCCATGCGACTGCGCCCGTGCCGCGCCGCCATCACCGGCGTGATCCTGCTGTCCGTGCCCGCCGCCGCCCAGCAGCCGGCTCCCGGAACGACGATCGTCGAGATCCTGGGGCTGCAGACGTGGACCCGGCAGATGGTGGAGGACTCGGTCGCGAAGTATCAGCCCGGCATCTCGCTGGCGGACCACGCCTGCGCGGTGATCCTGCGCGATTCGGTGGGTTTCGCCAACGCGGCGTCCATCCGCTTCAGCTTCGCGGGGACGGACACCACCTGGGCCATTCTGCCGGTGGTGGAGCCCGGCCGCGCGGCGCAGGTGCGATTCGCCGCGTACGCCGCGCGCCGGCCGAACGCGCAGGAGTGGGCGGACGTGTTCGCGATCCTGGAGCGGGACCGGCAGGCGTTCGGCTTCCTCCAGTTCCCCGAGGTGCTGCTGGGGGATGCGGATTCCGTCTTCGGCGAGCCCGTTCCGGCGGGCGCGATCGAGCTGCGGCGAGCGCTGCGGAGGCACGGCACCCCGCGGGACTGGGAGCTGGCGCGGACGGCGATCCTGTCGGATTCCAGCCACGCCAACCGCACCCTCGCGGCGCTGGTGCTGAGCAACTTCGCGGAGCGCGACTCCACGTACTACCTGCTGGCGGAGGGGCTTCGCAGCGTGGACGCCGGCGCGTCCGCCGCGGAGATGGTCCTGTCCGCGCTGGCGCGGGGTGCGCCGCGGCGGGTGGACTGGAGGCCCGCGGCGGACGCGCTGCGGGCGCTCTTCGGGGGAACCAACCTGTTCGCGTACACGAAGGTCCTGGACGCGCTGGCGGCGACGGAGATCGATCCCGCGCTGGGCCTGGAGCTGGCGCGGGTCGATCCCGGGCTGCTGCTGGCGCACCTGGGCGCCCGGAACCCGCTGTCGCCGCCGCCCGTGCACCGCTACCTGGTGCACGTCCGCGGCCAGGACCCGGGCCGTGACCCGGCCGCCTGGAGGGCGTGGCTCTCCGGTTCGTGACGCACAGGGAGGTGCCGGAGATTTCCCTGGGGTAGCGTACAGGACCCGGGGCAGGGCCGATCGTTCCGGCTGAGACACGAAGGTAGAAAACCCGTGAGCCCCGGCGCCTTCCGGTCCCGGGGCTTCGGCACGTGTGCGGACGGCCGCGAACCGCGCGGCTCCTGGCGCCCTACCAGCGCCCGCCGATGGCGATGGCGGAGCCCACGAAGGCGATCACGCTGGTGTAGCCGGGGAGCTGCGCGGCGGGAGTGGCCGGGGCGGTGCCCCACTGGGTGATGCCGTGCGGCATCAGCCGGCGCAGGTCGTAGCGGCGGCCGTCCAGCTCGAATGGATGGCTGGAGACCAGCCGGGCGGAAAAGACGTTCAGCGAGAAGAGCGGCCCGTCCGCCCTCCCGCTCCCCACCGTGGCGCCCGTGACGACGCTCACGCGCCGGAACCGCGCCACCTCCTCCCCCGCGCCGAACGAGGCGGGATCGTCGAAGGTGGCGCCCGCCCGGCGGTTCAGGTAGACGGCGAACTCGCCGACCGCGTCCAGCCCCAGCGCCAGCCCCCCGTTGTCCAGGGGCGTGGCGGTGAACGGATCCGCAAGGAAGGTGAGCCGCGCCGTCCCCTCGCCGCGCTCGCCGGCGAAGAGGCCGCCGTGGATCCCCTGCAGGTGAAGGAAGTACCCGGCGTCGCGCAGCGTCCCGTCTTCGGCGGCGTAGAACCGCCCCGTCACGTACCAGGCGACCTCGCCCGGAAGAATCCTCCGCATCTCCCCTCCACGGTTCCCGTTCCTCCCCTCCCGCGCGCCGGCAAGCTCGCGTTCCGGCTCCCGGCGTGCAACCGCGCTGGGGTCCGTGGAACCGCGGGCGCCATCCGGCAGATGGACCGCACCGCCCGCGGCCCCGCCGCGAGCGACGAACAGTGCTCCCGCGGGCTCCCATCGCTCGCACGGCGGGGCCGGATCCGGTATAATCAGCGCCGTCGAGCGGATGTACGGCCCCGCACGGCCGCCCCCACGGCAGGAGCAGCGGATTGAGCGGCAGGTCCCTTCACGAGTGCCTGCGCAGTTTTCCCGGGATCGTGCTGGAGGTCTCGCCCGGCGGCGTGGTGCTGGATTCCAACGGCCGCCTGGAGCGCGCCCTGGCGTGCGAGGTGGTCGGCTGGCCGCTGGCGCCGCTGCTGGATTCGACGTCGCAGCAGAAGTGGAGCCGCCTGCTCGCGTCGCGGGAGGAGCCGCAGCCGGAGTGGCACTGGGAGCTGGTGTTCCAGACCCCCGGCTCCATGGAGATGCGGACGGTGCAGGCGGTGTGGGGAGGGGAGGGGACGGAGCGCCGGCTCTGGCTGCTGGAGCACGAGCCCAGCCGCAAGGCGGAGCGCCTGTACGACGAGATCTCGCAGCTGAACGCGGAGCTGGTGAACGCGCAGCGGGAGCTTTCGCGCGAGCAGCGGCGGCTGGCGGCCGCCCTGCGCGACGCCACGGCCGCCGTTGCCGCGCGCGACGAGGTGCTCGCCTTCGTCTCGCACGACCTGCGCAACCCGCTCCACACCATCCTGATGGCAGCCGACGTGCTGGACCTGCCGATCCCCGACGAGCGCAAGGCGGTGCAGGTGCAGGTGATCCGGCGCGCGGCCACCTCCATGTCGCGCCTGATCGAGGACCTGCTGGCCGTGAGCGAGGTGGAGGCGGGCCGCCTTGCACTGGAGTGCGAGCCGCTGCTGCTGGACGCCGTCTTCGAGGAGGTCTGCGGCCAGCTGGAGGGCCTGGCCCGGCAGAAGCGCCAGCGGCTGCACTGGCGGATCGCACCGGACGTGCCCGCCGTGCACGCCGACCGGTACCGGCTGGCGCGGGTGCTGGCCAACCTGGCGGGGAACGCCGTCAAGTTCACGCCCGAGGACGGCAGCATCCTGATGGAGGCGGCGCGGAACGGCGCCGAGGTGGTGGTGATGGTGCGCGACACGGGGATCGGCATTCCCGAAGAGGAGCTGCCGCGCGTGTTCCAGCGCTTCTGGCACGCCGGGCGGGCCAGAAGCGGCGGCGCCGGCCTGGGCCTGGCGATCGCGAAGGGGGTGGTGGAGGCGCACGGGGGCCGCATCTGGGCCGAGAGCGTCGTGGGCGAAGGCACCACCTTCTTCTTCACCCTGCCCGTGTCCGGCGAAGGCGCCTGACGCCGGATTCCTCGATTGCGCGTGCACGGGCAGGAAAGCATCACGCGCAGGACGGTGGTCGGCTGGATCCTCGCCCACGTGCGCGTGCAGCCCGCCGTGTCCCCCGCGCTGACGGCGGGCCCGCCCGCAGCCGGCGCATCGGGCCGGATCGGCGAAACTTGCGGCGCTTCTCCCGGCGTACGTATCGTGACACCGCGGCCCCTCCGCCGCCCCGGTCTCGCCAGCCCGACGAAGGTCTCGATGCACATCCCTTCCATTGCGCGGGGTTTCATCCCGCTCCTGCTCCTGGGCGGCGTCATCCCGCCCGTACAGGCGGCCGCCCAGCCGGACCCCCGGCACCGCGACGTGCGCGTCGGCTTCGAGATGAACGAGGCCACCGGATACGACCGGCCGTACGCGATCGTCTTTGCCCGCGGCCAGCCCCGGGACGGCGTCCTGATGTGGTCGTGCGGCGAGGATCCGCAGCGCTACGTGGTCGGGGTCCGCCTGGCCGAGGACGGCGCCGAGGGCGCCACGCGGCGGATGGCGTGGAGCGTGGACGGCGGCGCGCCGGACACCACGGTGGTGCAGGGGGTGGCCGGGAACCGCGTGTGGTTCGTGAGGGACGAGGATGCGAACGCGATCCCGGAGCGCATGCGGGGCGCGTCGCGCATGTCCATCCGCGTTGCGCGCGGCGACGCGCCGGGGCAGGACGTGGAGTACACCTACGGGCTCGCCGGGGTGGATTCCGCGCTCATCCAGCTGGCCTGCGACGGGAACGATGCGGACCTGGCGGAGGCGCTCACGGGCCGGCAGGTGCTCCTGAAGCTCTCCCGCGAGCCGCGCATGGGCCGCAACGGCCGGCTCGAGTTCGATCCCCGTCCCCGCGAATGGTGGCCGCAGCTCCTCAACCACGATGAGGTCGCGATGTCCGTGGTGCGGAGATACCCGGCCGGGCTGCGGGACCGGGGCGTCAACGGCGAGGTCCTGCTGCGCTTCTTCGTGCAGCAGGACGGCCGGGTGGCGCCGGGCAGCGCCCGGACGCTCCGCGCCACGCACGTGGGGTTCATCCCGGCGGCCGCCACCATCGTTGAGGGGATGCGCTTTCGGCCGGCGCGCCGGAACGGCCAGGTGGTGGGCGTCTGGGTCACCCAGCCCATCCAGTTCAGGGTGCATCGCTAGCGCTCCACGGGTGATCCGCCGTCCCGGACCATGCCACTCGAGCATCGAACCAGCCCCGGCGCCCTCCCCGGCGCCGGGGCTGTTCTCTGCCGTGGCGGCGCCGCAGTCGGGGTTGCCGATCTTTTCAATCCCGGGTAACATCTGTCGGCGCAAACTCTTGCCGGCGCATCGCGTCGAAACATTCCCGCCCTCGTTCGATCCTATGACCTGTAATTCCCTGAGTCGCCTGCGCGTGCTCCGGGCCACACTCCTGGTCCTGCTCGGGGCCACCCTGCTGCCCGCCGGAGCCGCCCACGCACAGCGGGACGCGAAGGTCGGCGACGTCTGGGTGCGAATCGACCGTGGCGGGGGGGAAGACCGCAGCCTGGCGATGGTGTTCGCCGACAGCCAGCCCGGCGCGGGTACCCTGATGTGGGCGTGCGGTGATGGCGGAGGGGGCCTGGTGCCCGCCATTCGCCTGCTGCCCCTGAGGCGGGACGGTGCCCCGCGCAGGGTGGTGGTGCGCTTCGACGCGGAGGCGCCGGACACGCTGACGCTGCAGGGCGTGAAGGACGTGTACGTGTGGTTCGTGGACCCGGCGGAGGGGGAGCGGTTCACCCGCCGCGTGCAGGCCGCGTCACGCCTCTCCATCGCCGTGTCCCCCGATTCCGCGGGGTGGCCGGCGGCCGAGTACCGCTACGCCCTCAGCGGGGCCGATTCCGCGCTGCAGCGCCTGGAATGCGGCACGGAGGCGGCGCGCCGCCGGGGCCGCCCCGCGGCGCGGGCGACCCTGCAGCGCGCCGCGTACGTGCCGTGGGTGGACAGTCGCGGCCGCCTGACCGACAGGGAGTCGGAGCAGCTCCCCCGGGCCACGAACATGCGTGACGTCAATCGCTACCTGCTCAGGAACTATCCCCAGCCGCTCATCGACCGCAACGTGGAGGGAGAGGTGCACGTGCGGTTCCGGGTGCTGGAGGACGGCCGCGTGGACTCGGCGAGCGTCGTGGTGACGAGCAGCACGCATCCGCTCCTCAATCCCGTCGCCATCCAGGCCGCCCGTCTCATCGTGTTCGAGCCCGCGCGCGTGTACGAGCGTCCGGTGAAGGTGTGGGTGTCGCAGCCGTTCCAGTTCTCCCTCCTCGGGCGCCGGCCGGGCGCGGTTCCAGCCGATCCGTAAGGCTGGCGCGGCGGCTGCCCCCGGAGAAAGCCAGAGCCCCGGCGCCGTCCTCGCGCCGGGGCTCTCGCTGCTCACGCCGGCAGCCGCCGCACCGCGCTTGCCGAAAATGGCACAAAGAATGCTGCCCCAATCGGTCACTTCCACTGTGCTCCCGCCTCCCGGAGCCGATGCATGACTACATCGTCCGCGGTACGCCGACCGACGCCCCGATGGTTAGTGCTGTTTCTGGTGCTGTTCCTTGGCGGCTGCGAGGCGGCGACCTCCCTGCCTGTCGCACTGCATCCAGACGATCTCCACAGTTACGTAACGCCCGAACTGGCGCAAAGCATTACCCCTGATGGTCGCCTGGTCCTGGCGCCACCGGAAAGCGGAGCGTACCCCCAGATCACGGAGGGGCGCGCGATCGAACTGGCCGTCGCCTTCAACAACACGTTCACGCACTCCACTCTCGGGCGGCTCGAGGCCGATCATGGGCGGCAGATCAAGCCAGCCGAGTTGCGCATCGGCTCTCCCGCGTATTTCGCTGCGACGCCTTACCAGCCCGTCCCGGCGTCGGCGCACGCCGGTTTGCGGAACGCGTTTGGGCCGTACTTCCTGATTTATCTGGTCGACGCCGCGGGTACGCCCGTCCTGAGCCTGGCGGTCGCCGGCTACTCCGAGGCTATGGTCGAAAACGGCCGGGTTCGATTTCCCCAGAACTATGGCAACGACTTCTTCGTCCAGGCCGTGCGCCTGGGTGAGGGGTTCGTGGCGCCTCCTTCTCCGGAACAGGCAGTCCGGCTCGCCAGCCTGGCGACTGGCGCCCGGGTTGCGGCCGTCCCGGAGCTCGTGCTCCCCAGCCGCAACTACCACCCGGTGCACGCTCACTGGAGAGTCACGCTGGACCGCGAGGTTACGGCGCGAGGGCGCGACTCGGGCGAGCAAAGGCGCACCCGGACCGTTTTCGTGGGCCTTCGCGGGCAGGTGTCTGTACCCGCACGGCAGCAGCCCGATGGCGACGAGGTATTCGATGCTTCGGCGGGCGAGTCGTTCCGCCTGATGCGGCGCCCTGAGCATCTGCTCGCTTTCGAGCGCGCCGACTTCCCCAGCCGGTGAGGCCGCCATGTGCCGCAGGATCATCAGCTTCGCCGCTGCGGGAGGGCTGGTGCTGCTCCCGGCGTGCCACGTGGACGCGCTGGGTCTGCACGGATGTCCCACGCGCTACACACCGGAGTGGACCAGATTTGGATTCGAGCTGGAACACGAGGAACCGGCGCGCTGTCCCGTCTTCATCCCCGCCGCGGGGACGATCCGGGAAACGGGTGCGGAGGTGGTGGACAACGGCTCTGCCGAGGCGTCGAGCAGCTTTCTGCAGGTAAAAGACAATGCGGGGGTCACGGTGAATGCCACGAACGACATCTTCAGCCGGGATATTTACAACCGGTGGACCTCGCAGCCCCGCCTTGTCTATGCGGCTGGCCGGGTGGATCTGAAGCCCGACGAGGCGTTCTACTACATCGCCCTTGCCGGGGGCGCGAGCACCGGCGACACGCGGGCGTGGATGACGCTGGTCTACACCGATCGCGTGCAGGGCAGCATCGGCGGGCCGGGCATCGTTCCGTACGGCTCCAGCGCGACGTACACGGCGAACGTGACCACCGGCTCGCCGCCGTTCCGGTACCGGTGGTACCTCGACTGGGACTCCGTGGGCAGCGGGTCCTCGTACACGACGACGTTGTGGGAGCCTGGCCGCTCGGAGCTCCGCCTGGACGTGTACGATGCGCGTGGCGAGGCCACTTCCGTCCTCAAGCTCGTCACCGTCAGCGAATGCGCGGCCGGCCAGAAGGTCTGCTGACCTTCGCCTTCGACGAATGACGAGAGCCCCGGCGCGGTCCTCGCACTGGGGGCTCTCGGCGCTCACGCCGCCAGCCGCCGCACCACCTCTTCCGCGCCGCGCTCCTAAAAGAAACGCGGGGCGAGGGTGACCCAAGTTTACCTGTTTTCGCATCTCGCGCCTCCTGCCCCTCACACTTTCGATGGAAAGACAAGGGCCGTCTGTTTTTACTGTCTCCAAGACCCATCTCTTGAGGAGTTCAATCGGGAGCACGTGGGCCCGCGTGCGCACCCACCGGATCAGCGCAGGAGCAGCCGCTTGAGCGATGCGACGAGCCACGCCTCGTACTCGTCGTAGCTCCATCCGCCCTGCTCCACCAGGACGTCCGCCACCTCGTCCGCGGTGAGGGCGCCGGCGATGTCGGCCGCGCGCGTGGCGTCCAGCCCGTCGGCCAGCGCGCCCTGCTCCTCAAGACGCCGCATCAGCATGATCTGCCCGGTGCGGCGCTGCCGCCGGCCCTCCTCCCAGGCCGACCGCAGCGCCGGCTCGATCGCCGCTCCCTCGCGCATTGCCGCGATCGTCTCCCCCGCCCGCTCCCGGAGCCGCCGCCGGATCCCCACGATCAGCTCGATGGCTTCTCCCGGATCCCGGACGTCTGGCAGCCGCGCAGCCAGGGCGCCCAGCCCCGACTCCTCGATGGCAAGCTCCACCAGCGCCGACGCCACGCCCGCCTTGGAGCCGAAATTGGAGTAGATGGTCTGCACCGCGACGCCCGCCCGCTCCGCGAGCGCCTTGGTGGTCGTGGCGCCGTAGCCACGCTCGCGAAACAGCTCCCGCGCCGCGCGCAGGATCGTCCGCCGCGTCACGGCCGCGTGCTGGTCCGCCAGCCGTCCCGTTTCCGAATCCCTTGCTTCGACCATAGGCCTATAATATCATTCCATCGACTAGAATGGAATTCTAGTCATTGCCATCGCGTTCGGCCAGCATAACCCCGGACCCGGAGGGACAACATGCCAAGGATCCCGCTCTGGCGCGCCGCTTTCTTCCTCTCAGGCGCCGCGATGATGGCGGGAGGGCCGCGCCACCCCTCGCCGCACCTGGATCTCCCGTTCCACGAGTCGATCGCGCTGATGCTGGCGAACCCGGAGTGGAGGCCGTCGCACCTCCTGCTCCTGGCCAGCTACCTTCTCCTCCTCCTGGGCCTGGCCCTGTGGCGGACCGGGGCCGAGCTTTCCGGCGGCGCGCGGACGTGGGCCCGGTTCGCGCTCTTCGCCGCGGTGCTCACCTGTGTGGAGATGGCCTTTCACACGGCGGCGGTGCTGGACCTGGAGCGGCTGCGCGCCGGCCAGGCGACGCCGATCCTGACGATCCACCTCTGGCTGACCGCGGTCGCCAACCCGCTCCTGGGGCTCGCGCTCGCCGGCGTCGCCATCCACGGCGCGCGCCTGGGGCGGCTGGGTTCCTGGTGGATCGCCTGGATGCCCGTGCTGGGCGGCGCGGCGTTCGGTTTTGCCGGGACCTACGTGGTGCTGACGCACGACCAGCGCGTGTCGCCGCTTTTCGCGGTGGGCTCGGCCCTGATGGCGCTCTGGCTGCTGCTGGCCGCGGTGTGGCCCGTCCGTGCGCCGGCCCCCGCGCGCGCCCAGGTGCTGCAGCCGGCGGGCGCCTGACCCGGCACGCGACCAGCCCCGGCGCCGTCCGCGCGCCGGGGCTCCCGCTGCTCACGCCGCCAGCCGCCGCACCATTCAATCAGCTCTCAAAGCGTCAACTACGTCTCGGTGTTTCCCGAAGATTACTCGAAAGGATTGACATGGCTCTCAAAGCACCGCTTCCTGTTTAGCCCGGCCATTGCAACCGGTTTCTGCTGATCCGGCCCTCTAACCCTACCGGGCGATGAGTGCTAACTTGCTCTACTACGGCGACAACCTCGACATCCTTCGGAGCGAGATCGGGGATGAAACGGTTGATTTAGTTTACCTAGATCCCCCTTTCAATAGTAGCCAAGAGTATAACGTCCTGTTCACTGAGCGTGACGGCACGTTGGCCTTGGCGCAGGAGAAGGCGTTCGGCGATACGTGGCAATGGAATGCAGCATCAGCGCTCGCTTATGAGGAATTGATCGAGACAGGGCCTGAGAAGGTTGCGCAGGCACTCCGTGCGTTTCGGGCGTTCTTGGGAGAGAATGATATACTCGCGTATCTCTCGATGATGGCTCCTCGACTGATCGAACTCAAGCGCGTTCTCAAGTCTACAGGGAGTATCTATTTACATTGCGACCCTACGGCGAGCCATTATCTTAAGCTGTTGATGGATGCGGTATTCGGACCGGAATTTTTCCGAAACGAAATCATCTGGAAACGGACGTCGGCACATAGCGGTGCCAAAAAATATGCTCCTGTCCACGATGTACTTCTCTACTATGGACGGACTTCGCGGGTGATCTGGAACACACCCCGAACTGAGTATGACAAGGCATACTTAGACAAATACTACAAGTTTGATGACGGTGATGGTCGTCTCTACTGGCGAGCAGATTTGTGTGCCGCTGGCGTACGAAACGGACGCTCAGGGATGCCGTGGCGCGGCATCGATCCGACTGAAAAGGGAATGCACTGGAAATACACCATCGATCGCCTAGATCAGTTGGATGCAGAAGGTCGGATCTATTGGCCTCCAAAAGGTAAGATGCCTCAGTACAAACGTTACCGTGATGAACTGAAGGGCAAAGTAGTGACGGACATTTGGGATGATGTGGATCGGATAAACCCAGTGGCTGCCGAGCGTCTGGGTTATGCGACTCAGAAGCCTGAAGCGTTGTTGGAGCGGATTATCAAGGCCAGTAGTAATCCTGGCGATACCGTTCTCGATCCATTTTGCGGTTGCGGGACCACGGTGGCCGCGGCTGAAAACCTTCAACGGCGATGGATCGGCATTGATATCACTTACCGAGCAATCAACCTCATCCGTTGGCGTCTAACCAACGCGCACGGTAAAGCGGTTCACTATACCGTACATGGACTCCCATCCACTTTGGCTGATGCGCATGCTCTTGCGGAACAGGACAGGCATCAGTTCCAGTGGTGGGCCTTGGATTTTGTTGGTGTTCGCGAACGTCAGAAGAAAGGGGCAGACCGCGGGATTGACGGCCGACTCTTTTTCCATGATGAACCCGGGAAGGGAAAGACAAAGCAAATCATCTTCTCTGTGAAATCTGGGCATGTGGGGGTGAAAGACGTTCGCGAGCTAAGTGATGTTGTTCGACGTGAAGGAGCGCAGATCGGGGTACTCTTAACGCTTCGGCTTCCTACTCGTAACATGCGAACCGAGGCAGCGTCTGCTGGATTCTACAAATCACCTTGGGGATATCAATATCCGCGCATTCAGATCCTCACGATTCAAGACCTGTTCGAGGGCCGCCGTGTCAGCTACCCAGATAAAACTGGTGGTCAGCCAACAGGAAAGCCCTCTCGCAGACGGACACCGAAGGTTGCCGAGCCGCTGGAACTGCCGCTGGTGACAGATCCTGCCATGATTTTAGCCGAACGCGAGGAGGCTGCGGCTGCGCGTCGAGCGATGGCTCAGAAAGTTCCTTCCGCTCGGAAAGGACGAGGTGGTGTTCGCCGGCCGGAAGGTGCAGATACTCGGGCTCCCGGTCGAAAGAGCTAGGATCCTGATTTGGTTAATTGGATGGTTAGCATCCGCTTGCCACAAACAGGAAACGGGTTCCCAGCACAATCTGGGAGCCCGTTTCGCATGCCACGCTCCCGTTCGAGCGTGAGCGGCGGCGTCGCCTGCCTTACCTTGCCACTCGCACGAAGCGGAGGTTGCGGACGCGGCCGGCGCCGAGGGTGAAGCCGGTGACGGCGCCGGACGGGTCGCGGACGAACTGGAGATAGGCGCCGGGACCGTGAACTCGTCGCGCGTGAGCGGCTGCAGGTCGGCGGCGGAGGAGGGTCAGCACGCCGTTCTCACCGCGAGCGTGAAGGTGGCCTGCAGCTCCTATCGGATTCGAGACCGGCTCTGCCGCTCGGGTCCATCGTGGAAGGCCCCGCTTC
>DATAAG010000701.1:0-7911 GCA_036260235.1 Longimicrobium sp. | reverse complement strand
GGGCGCGCAGCCGGAGTTAGGCGCGGCCGACACGGCGGTCGTTCCGCCGCAGCCGGGGCCGGGGCAGCCGGCGGTCTCGCTGAACCCGATGCTCATCCGCACCGGGACGGCGATGGTGGAGGTGGACTCGCTGGAGCAGGGGCTGGCGCAGGTGCGGGCGCTGGCGCAGCGGCTGGGCGGGATCGTGGGGAACACCAGCATCACCTCCGGCTCGGAAGAGACGCGGCAGGCCACGGTGGAACTGCGCATCCCCAGCGCCAGCTTCGACCGCGCAGTCAGCGGGCTGGCGCCGATCGGCCGGGTGGAGCAGGTGAACGTCAGCGCGGAGGACGTGGGCGAGGAGTACACCGACGTCTCGGCGCGGGTGGCGAACGCGCGGCGGCTGGAGGCGCGGCTGCTGGACCTGCTGGAGAACCGCTCCGGCCGGCTGGAGGAGGTGCTGAACCTGGAGCGCGAGATCGCCCGGGTGCGCGAGGAGATCGAGCGGTACGAGGGGCGGCTGCGCTACCTGCGGACGCGCGCCTCGGTGAGCGTGCTGACGGTGACGCTGCACGAGCCGCAGACGGTGCTGGGCCGCCCCGGCGACCGGCCCATCCGCGACGCGTTCCGCAACGCGTGGCGCAACTTCGTGGAGCTGATCGCGGGGCTGATCGCCGCGTCGGGGATCCTGATCCCGCTGGGGCTGCTGGCGTACGCGCTGTGGCGCGGCATCCGCTGGATCCGCCGCCGCGACCGCGAACGCGACGCCGCCTACCGCGAGTCGCTGCGCCGCGACCGCGAGCGCGACCGCACGCCGCCGCCGGAGGAGCCGGCGATGCGGGGGTAGAGGCCCCTCCCCAGGCCCCCTCCCCTCGCAGACTGCGCCGGGAGAGGGGGAGGAGGGCGAAGTCGCTTCGGCGACATCCTGCCGGCCGCAGCGCCCCCTCCGGGCTCGCATGACTCGCCCACCTCCCCCAAAAACCCCCTGGGGGAGGTTGGGTGGGCGCCACGTTCGTTCCGGCTCGACAGGCATCCTGCCGGCCGCGTGAGGGCCCCTCCCCCGGGCCCCCTCCCCGCTCGTTCCTCGCGGAGAGGGGGAGAACTGCAACTGGGGATCGCGGATCAACCGTCCACTGCGCCGGAAATCCGGAGTGTACGCCCTCTCCCGCGCAGTTTGCGGGAGAGGGTGCGGCTCTCAGGCCGCGGGTGAGGGCCCACTCGTCCTGATCCTCCGAAAGTCCCTGATTTGCCGCGGTGTTGCGTGAGTCCGGCTCACCCGTAACTTCACGATCGCGGGAGAGTTGGACCGGGTGCGCGAATTGCTTCGCCCCGCCGACACGCGAACTTCACGAGGATCGAACGAGATGAGCGCAAAGAACGGCCAGACGGGGCCGAGCGAGCAGGAGTCCCGTGACGTCGCCGAGGCGGCGCGCGAGGCGGAGTGGACCGCGCCCAGCTTCGTGCGCGAGCTGTTCCTGGGCAACTTTCGCCTGGACCTGATCCACCCGTACCCGAAGCAGTCGCCCGAGGACAGGGCGAAGACCGACGCGTACATCGCCAGGCTGCGCCCCATCATCGAGCGGGCGGACAGCGACGAGATCGACCGCACCGGCGAGCTGCCCCCCGAGCTGGTGGACGAGCTGCGCGCGGTGGGCGCGTTCGGCCTCAAGATCCCCGAAGAGTACGGCGGCATCGGGCTGAGCCAGGTGGGCTACGGCCGCACCATCGGCATGGTGACCAGCAAGGACGGCAACCTTACCGCCCTCCTTTCCGCGCACCAGTCCATCGGCGTTCCCCAGCCGCTCAAGCTGTTCGGCACGCCGGAGCAGAAGAAGAAGTACCTGCCGCGCATCGCGAAGGGCGCCATCAGCGCGTTCGCGCTCACCGAGGCGGGCGTGGGATCGGACCCCGCCGCGCTCAGCACGACGGCCACGCCCACGGAGGACGGGCAGGCGTTCATCATCAACGGCGAGAAGCTGTGGTGCACCAACGGCACCATGGCCGAACTGCTGGTGGTGATGGCGCGCACGCCGGACAGGATCAAGAACGGCAAGCCGATCCCGCAGATCACGGCGTTCATCGTCGACACGAAGACGCCGGGCGTCACCGTCACCCAGCGCTGCCGCTTCATGGGGCTCAAGGCGCTGCAGAACGCGGTGATCCGGTTCGACAACGTGCGCGTTCCCCGCGAGGACATCCTGTGGGGCGAGGGGAAGGGGCTCAAGCTGGCCCTGATCACCCTGAACACCGGCCGCCTGACGCTGCCGATGAGCGCCGCGTACGGCGCCAAGGCCGCGGTGCACGTGGCGCGCACCTGGGCGGCGGAGCGCGTGCAGTGGGGCCAGCCCGTGGGCAAGCACGACGAGGTGGCGCAGATGCTGGGCGCCATGGCGGCGGACGCGTTCGGCATCGAGTCCATGGCGGAGCTCAGCAGCGCGCTGGCGGACCAGGCGCAGAACGACATTCGCCTGGAAGCCGCCATCGCCAAGCTGTGGACCACGGAGATGGGGTGGCGCATCATCGACGACCTGATGCAGATCCGCGGCGGCCGCGGCTACGAGACGGCGGACTCGCTGAAGGCCCGCGGGGAGAAGCCGATCCCCGTGGAGCGGATGATGCGCGACTTCCGCATCAACCGCATCTTCGAGGGGACGTCGGAGATCATGCACCTCTTCATCGCCCGCGAGGCGGTGGACACGCACCTCGCCGTGGCCGGCGACATGATCAAGCCGGGGATCGGCACGGGGCAGAAGCTGGCGGCGATGGTCAAGGCGGGCGCGTGGTACGCCCAGTGGTTCCCCAGGCGGCTGGTGGGCGGCGGGCAGATCCCCGGCGCGTACGGCCACTTCGGGCCACTGGCGAAGCACGTGCGCTACGTGGAGCGCACCTCGCGCAAGCTGGCGCGCGAGATGTTCTACGCCATGGGCAAGTACCAGGCGAAGCTGGAGCGCAAGGGCAAGCTGCTGGGCCGCTTCGTGGACATCGGCGCGGAGCTGTACGCCATCAGCTGCGCCTGCGTCCGGGCACATTCGATGGCCGACGAGCCGCACGGCCGCGAGGCGCTGCGCCTGGCGGACGTCTTCGCCAGGCGGTCGCGGCTGCGCATCAAGCAGCTGTTCAGCGAGATCCACACGAACGCCGACGACAGCACCTACAAGCTCGCGCAGGAGGTGCTGAAGGGGAACTACGCGTGGCTGGAGGAGGGCGCCATCACCACGCTGCGGGACGAGGGCGCGGGCGCTCCGCCCGCCGGCGGCGCGGCCGCGGCCGGCACGCCCTCCGAACGCGAGGAGATCTCCGGCACCCGTGTCGCCGAGCAGGTGGGCGCCGGCGCCTGACCGGCTGATCGGATTCGCCGGATACTCAGCGGCCCCGCAACGAAGCTCGTCGCGGGGCCGCG
This sequence comes from Longimicrobium sp., assembly GCA_036260235.1. Classification (GTDB taxonomy): domain Bacteria; phylum Gemmatimonadota; class Gemmatimonadetes; order Longimicrobiales; family Longimicrobiaceae; genus Longimicrobium. Next base: position 4,532 of record DATAAG010000701.1, on the reverse strand, counting down.
GTGTTTCTCACGCTTGCGCAACGCGGGGAAATAGAGCTTCTTGGTCCATCTGTAGTGCCGTTCCCGCCCGTTCCCGCCGCTTCATCCCGCCACGTCAGGAAGAGGTGACCCATGCCGGACATCCGCTACATCGACAAGGACTTCGTCGTCTTCACCTTCCCGGGGCAGGGCGGCGAGGAGGGCCGCGCCATCCTGGCGTTCGGGGACAAGGTGGAGGTGCTGGAGGAGGGGAAGCGGGGCAAACCCAGCCGCATCAAGGCCCTGGAGCTCTTCGACGGGACGCTGGAGGGGACCGTGAAGGGGAGCCCCTTCCGCACCCGCGAGAAGGGCGTGATGAGGTTCTCCATGGTAGACGTGCAGCAGGGCGACGGGATGATCATCGAGACGCCGCCGGACGAGAACGACCGGACGCGCATCATCTTCATCGACGGCGGCGACAACAAGCTCTTCGCGCGGCACGCGGCGGCGCGCTTCCGCCACCGGCGGGGCACGGCAAAGGCGCCGCTGGAGGTGGACCTGATCCTGGTGACCCACGGCGATGCGGACCACTTCGAGGGGCTGAGCGAGATCCGCAACTCGGAGACGGAGGAGGGCATCTCCGACCGCAAGCGCCTGTTCATCCACCCAGCCCGCGTCTACCACAACGGCCTGGTGAAGGCGCCGGGCGCCGTGCCGGAGGAGGAGCGGCTGGGCCGCACGGTTCCGGGGCCCGGCGACACGCCGATGATCGTGGACCTGTACGATGATCCGCGCGACGCCCCGGCCTCCATGCAGAACGTGCCGTTCAAGGGCTGGGGAAAGACGCTCACCCACTGGGAGAAGCGGGGCGCGATCCAGTTCCGGCGCGTGGCGCACGGGATGGACGCGGACGAGCTGTTCGGCTTCATGGGCCCGGTGAAGGTGGAGATCCAGGGGCCGTTCACCGAGCAGGTGAAGGACCCGCAGGACGGCAGGAAGAAGGATGCGCTGCGCTTTCTGCACAAGCCGCCCAAGTCCGCCCTCATCCACCTCGAAGAGGGGACCGAGCCGGGGTCCGAGGAGTTCTCCGTCTCGCACACCATCAACGGCCACTCCATCGCGCTGCGGCTGACGTACGGCAACGTGCGCTTCAACCTGACCGGCGACCTGAACCAGGAGTCGATGGCGCTGATGCGGCAGAACCTGGACCTGGGCGAGCTGGAGGCGGAGATCGTCAAGGCGCCGCACCACGGCTCCGCGGACTTCGACTTCAAGGCGCTCAAGGCGATGAAGCCGGTGGTGTCGCTCATCTCGTCGGGCGACGAGAGCGAGCAGAAGGAGCACATCCACCCGCGCGCCACGCTGGTGTCGGCGCTGGGCAAGGTGAGCCGCGGCGAGACGGGGGTGGTGCTGTGCACGGAGCTGGCGGCGTTCTTCGCCAAGCGCGACTACTCGCACGAGCGGCCGCTGCTGGCGAAGTTCTACGACGGGGACGAGGCGATCACGCGCGCAGACCTGCGCACGTTCTTCGGCTCCCGGCTGCGCAGCGAAGAGGACGAGAAGGCGCTGCCGTCGTACTTCGGCTTCGAGCGCACCAACTTCGGCATCATCCACGTGCGCACGGACGGCGAGCGAGTGCTGGTGTTCACGCACAGCGGCAAGGAGGGGATGCGCGAGTCCTACCGCTTTACGGTGGACAGCCGGCACAACATCAAGTTCGCCAAGGACGTGGCCACGGGCTGAGCCGCGGCGCACGGACGGTCCGGACTGAACGGCGGCCCCGCGACGATGCTCGTCGCGGGGCCGTTTGCGTTCCGGGGCAGCCCCAGCGTGGCGATTGATGCCTGTTGCGAGCCTGGTCAGGTAATCGCAGCCACCGCGCCGGAGCGAACGAATTCGCCGCCGGAAATTCGCAAAGTCCGCCTGCGCGGACTGCACCGCAGCCAGGTTCCCTCAACGGACGGTTCCACCGAAGGACGAGGCTGAGAGTACCGGGTTTGATTCGCAACGGGCATGGATCGCGGGTACCACGTCACGCTGTCCACCTGCGGACACGGGTGGCGCAGCCGTCGCTGCGCGATCGCCGCTCTTGCGCGCCCGCCTTCCGCCGGCCTACTTAGTCCGTCCGCTCGCCTCGATATCCGTTCCTGCCCGCCCGTGTTCACCATCCGCCCGATCGCCACCGTCCGCAGCCCGCGCGCCACGCTCGACGACGACGACTGGGGCGGGGTGGAATCCGTCATCGAGCTGGCGCCGGACGTTCCGGCAGACAGTCTGCCGGATGAGCTGTTCACACGCGCGACGAGGAAGACATCCGTTCGCCTGGTGCTTGGACTCACCCTGGCTGGCGCCATCGCGGGGTGTGGGCCATCGAATCCGCAGGTTGACCTGGTGACGCGGTTCGGGGCGATCCGCATCGAAGTGGACAGCGCCCGGGCGCCGCGTACGGCGGCCAACTTCCTTCGCTACGTGGACGAGGGGCGGTACGCGGATGCGGCGTTCTACCGCGTGCGGCGCGAAGAAACGGAGCTCATGCAGGAGCCGACGGCCATCGTACAGGGCGGACTGTACGGCGGCGACAAGTCGAAGCTGCTGCCGCCGGTGCCGCTCGAATCGACGCGGCAGACAGGGCTCCAGCACACGGAGGGTGCGATCTCCATGGCGCGCTTCGACGTGAGCAGCGCGCAGGCGGAGTTCTTCATCGTCATCGGCGATCAGCCCCACCTGGACTACCGCGCCCCCCAGCGGCCCGGCTACGCTGCGTTCGGCCGGGTCGTGGACGGGATGGACCTGGTCCGCCAGATCCGCGACCTGCCGCTGGACGGAGAACGCCTCCTGCGCCCTATCCCGTTCCGCGCGGTGCGGGTAAGGTAGCGTGGAAATGCGCGCCAGCCACTCGCTCCGCCCTCCCGTGTTCACCATCCGCCCCATCGCCACCGTCCGCAGCCCGCGCACCACGCTCGCCGACGACGACTGGGGCGGGGTGGAATCCGTCATCGAGCTGGCGCCCGATGTTCCGGAAGAGAGCCTGGAGGGGCTGGAGGCGTTCTCCCACGCGGAGATCGTCTTTGTCTTCCACCGGGTGGCGGCGGAGAAGATCGTGACGGGCACGCGCCACCCGCGCGGGAACCCGGCGTGGCCCTCCGCCGGCATCTTTGCGCAGCGGGGAAAGGACCGGCCCAACCGGCTGGGGACCACGATGGTGCGCATCGTCCGGCGTGAGGGACCGCGGCTGGTGGTGCGCGGGCTGGACGCGATCGACGGCACGCCGGTGGTGGACATCAAGCCGGTGATGGCGGAGCTCCTGCCGCGCGAACCGGTGCGCCAGCCGGCGTGGGCGAGTGAGCTGATGCGGGAGTACTGGGAGGCAGGGAATAGGGAATAGGGAAGGAATCCCACGAATCGCTACGAAACCGCAAGGGAAGAGATGCCGCCGACTGATACGGGAGTGCTGGGCTCCATCGGGAACACGCCGCTCATCGAGCTGCGGCGGGTGGTGCCGCCGGGGGCGGCGCGCGTGGTGGCGAAGCTGGAGTGGACCAACCCCACGGGGAGCATGAAGGACCGGCTGGCCCGGGCCACCCTCGACGCCGCGGAGGCGGACGGCCGGCTGCAGCCCGGCGGCACGGTGGTGGAGTACACGGCCGGCACCACCGGCATCTCGCTGGCGCTGGTGTGTGCGGCGCGGGGCTACGGGCTGGAGATCGTGTTCTCCGACGCGTTCAGCGACGAGAAGCGCCGCACCATGCAGGCGTTCGGCGCGCGCATCACGGACGTGAAGAGCGACGGCGGCCGCATCAACGCGGCGCTCATCCAGGAGATGATCCGCACGGCCGGGGAGATCAGCAGCCGCCCCGGGCACTGGTACCACGACCAGCTCAACAACCACGACGGCGTCGCCGGCTACCTGCCGCTGGGCGACGAGCTGTGGGAGCAGGCAGGCGGCCGCATCGACGCCTTCGTGCACAGCGTGAGCACCGCGCACTCCATCCACGGCGTCACGCAGTCGCTGTGGCGGCGGAACCCGCACGTCCGCATCGTCGCGGTGGAGCCGGCGGAATCGCCCGTGCTCTCCGGCGGCGCCTCGGGCTCGCACCAGATCGAGGGGATCGGCATCGGCTTCGTCCCCCCGCTCTGGCAGCCGGAGCTGGTCAACGAGATCTCGACGGTGAGCACGGACGAGGCGAAAGCGATGGCGCGGCGCCTGGCCCGCGAGGAGGGGGTGTTCGCGGGCACCTCCACCGGCGCGAACGTCGTCGCGGCCCTCCGCGTGGCGCAGGCGCTGGGCCCCGGCGCCACCGTCGCCACCCTCATCATCGACTCGGGGCTGCGCTACCTGAGCACGGACGTGTACCGCCGAACGGATGCGTGAACTCCACGCGCCGGCCACCTTCCCCATACCCACGATCCCTCCCCAACGAAAAACGCCATGTTCACCTATCCCCACACCATCGAGAACGGACTCGAAAGCCTCACCTTTCTGCGCCGCGTCAGCGAGCCGGACGGCGACCGGCTGGAGGTGGAGAACTGCGTGAAGCCCGGCGGCGGCCCGCCGATGCACGTGCACCACTACC
>DATAAG010000700.1:0-5364 GCA_036260235.1 Longimicrobium sp. | reverse complement strand
GTCCGCGTCGCCGGGGGGGACGAGGATGCCGCACGAGGGGGCGACCACCTCCAGCGCGCCGCCCTGGGCGACGGTGACCACGGGAAGGCCGGCGTCCATCGCCTCCACGAAGGCGATGCCGAACGGCTCCGGGCCCAGGTTGGGCTGGCAGAGCACGTCCGCCGCCGCCATCAGCGCCGGCACGTCGTCGCGCTGGCCCAGGAAGCGGATGCGCCACGCCACGCCCAGCTGCTGCGCCAGCGCGTACATCTCCGCCAGGTGCGCCTCCTCCGCCGGCCGCTGCGCGCCCCCGGCGATCCAGCAGGTCCAGCCGCGGACGTGGCGCATCCGCCCCAGCGCCTCGACCAGCAGCCGGTGCCCCTTCCACGGCTCCATGCGGCTGGCCTGCAGGATGACCACGTCATCATCCGGCGTCCGGAGCGCGGTGCGGAGGGAAGCGCGGTTCCCGTGCGGCGCGGCGGGGGGCGGGACGGGAGGATACACCACGTCCGACCGGACGTGCGCCCACAGCCCGGGCAGCGTCCCGCGCGCGAAGTCGCTGGTGCAGAGGGCGAGGTCCGGCTCGGTGCGGCGCGCGGCGGCATCGGCCCAGGTCTTTCCCGTCACCGCGTCGTGCAGCCAGAAGACCAGCGGGATGTCGCGGTTGACGGCCTGGATGCCGAACAGCGCCTGCGCCCAGGTGGAATGGCAGACGACGACGTCCGGCCGCGCCTCGTCCAGGACGCGTCCCAGCCGCGACCGCGCCCGCACCACCGTCCACGGCCGGCTCATCCGCGCGGCGCCCAGCATGCGCGGCGGCGCGCCGGCCGCGCGCAGCTCGTCCGCCAGCCGCCCCTCGAAGCAGAGCGCGAAGCCGTGCTCCAGCCCGTCCACGCGCGTGGCGGCGAAGGTGGCGAGCATCCGCTCCACCCCGCCGTACAGGTTGCCGGAGTAGACGTGCAGGGCGCGGATGGTCACGGGAGACGGGTTGGCAGGCTTCGCGACAAGCGATTGAAATCGCCGCAACGACTACGCACAGTCCGCCTTCGCGGACACGACTGAGTGCAGCGTGACCGGCGCCGGCATCGCGGGCGCGACCCCGGAACGATACAGCAGCGCTGCCTCCGCGGCGAGCGGTGTTGCCGGCTTGTTACCCCGTCGACCAAGGACTATCGTGCGCCCCCTGAGCCTGCAGGAGACAGATGATGACTGGTGAGCACGCTTATCGACAGGTGGACGACGATCTCTTCGAGATCCTCGACATCCCCAACGCACCCGACGAGCGCGCGCGGGTGGACCTGGCATCCGCCATCACCCGCGAGATCCGGCGCCGGGGCCTGACGCAGACGCGCGCGGCGGCGCTGCTGGGCATCAGCCAGCCGGACGTATCGGCCATCATGAATGCGCGGATCGACGGATTCAGCCAGGAACGGCTGGAGCGCCTGTTGAACGCGCTCGACATGGAGGTCCGCATCCAGGTGGGTCCCCGCCCCGCCGGCCAGGCCCGCGCCGGCATTACCGTGCAGCTCGTGGAGGCTTTCTAGCGCTTCATCGGCTGCCTCACCCGCCCGGCGCCAGCGAACGATACAGCGGGATGAGCTCGGCGGCGAGGCGGGCGCGGTCGAAGCGGCGGAGGGCGGTGTCGCGCCCGGCGCGGCCCAGGCGAAGGCGAAGCACGGGGTCCGTCGCCAGCTGGCGGATCGCGTCCGCCAGGCCGTCCACGTCGCCGGGCCGCACGGCGAGGGCGTCGTGGCCGGGGGTGACGATCTCCGCCGCGCCGCCGGCCGCGGCGGCGACCACGGCGCGGCCGCACGCCATCCCCTCCGCGATCACCAGCCCGAACGGCTCCGGCTGCGTGCTGGCGTGCACCACCACGTCCAGCGCCCGCATCGCCGCCGCCGGCTCGTCCACGAAGCCGGTGAAGCCCACCCGGTCCGCGATCCCCAGCTCCGCCGCCAGCCGCCGCAGCTCGTCCGCCCCCACCTCGCTCCCCGCCGTGTGGTAGATGCCGCCGCCGACGACGTAGCCCCGCACCGGCAGCTCCCGCGGCAGCGCGGCGAGGGCGCGCAGGAAGACCGCGTGCCCCTTCCACACCCCCATCGTCGCCACCAGGCCGATGCGGAGGGTGCCCTCCGGCGCGGGGGAAAGGCCGGCGGCGGCGTCCAGGTCCAGCGCGGTGCCCACCGGCCGGAAGCGGTCCAGGTCCACCGCGTTGTAGACCGTCCGCACCGGCGCCCCCGGGCCGCAGACGGACGCCGCGTCCGCCGCCACCGCGTCCGACACCGCCACCGCGCCGGCGACGCGCGACGCCGACCGCCGCAGCAGCCCCGCCATCGCCCGGCGGCGCGAGACGAAGTCGTGCAGGTGCCACACGACGCGCGCGGACGCGTGCGCCGCGCGGGCGCCCAGCAGGTGCATCTTCAGGCCGTGGGTGTGCACCACGTCCGGCGCCATCTCCCCCAGCAGCGACCGCAGCCGCGCCAGGTAGCGCGCCGCGCCCGGCACGGCGCGCAGCATTCCCAGCGCCAGCCCCGCCGCGCCCGGCCGCCCGACGGAGACGCCCGCATCCCCCAGCGCCGCCAGCGCGGGCGGAAAGGGGAGCACGCGCACCTCCACCCCCAGCCCGCGCGCCCCCTCCGGCAGCGGCCCCTCCCCCGGCGCCACCAGCGCCAGCCGCCACGACGGCTCCGCGGCGCGCAGGCTGGCCAGCAGGTCCAGCAGCGCGCGCTCCGCCCCGCCCAGCGCGGCGGAGGCGCTCAGGTACGCGATGGAAAGCGGCGGGCGCGCGGCATCCCCCGCGGGCCGGGCGAGCGCGCGGGACGGCGGGGATGCGGCGGGGAAAGGGGGATCGGGAGGAACGGCGGTCACGCGGCGGCGGAGGCGCCGGTCGGCCGGGGGTGGGGGTGCGGCGCGGGGGGCGGATCGGCGCGCAGGGGAGCGGGCCGGGGGCGGTTCATCCACTCGCGCACCGTCCCCGCCAGCACCCGCGCGGTGCGGTCCACCGTGAGCATCCCCAGGTCGTCGGGGACCTCGGCCCACAGGCGCAGCACCCAGGGGTCGCCGCCGTTCTTCTCCACCGGCCAGTCCAGCTTCCACGCCCCCGCGGCGTGCTCCGCGGGGAGCTGGGCGCGCGACCCCTCCGCCGACGACTCGCGGCAGACGGTGGCGTACAGCAGTCCCAGGGCGGCGGCGTTGTCCTGCAGGATGGCCTGCACGTGCTCCATGGTCTCCGCGTGCGCCAGCACGTCCGCCACGTCGCGCGCGTGGATCTGGTCGCGGATGCTCTCCCGCACCCGCCGCATCCCCGAGGTCACCACGTGGCCGGCCTCCACGAACTCGTGGTAGCCCAGCCGCTTGATGGCGAAGAGGAGGAGCGCCACGGTGACCCCCGCCCCGCCCAGCGCCGCCGCCGTGACCACCGTGGGGGTGCCGAAGGCCAGGACGATCCCCAGCCCCGCCAGCGCCGCCGCCAGCACGTACAGCAGCACCACCGCGCGCACGTGCGTCAGGCCGATGGCCAGCAGGCGGTGGTGCAGGTGCCGCTCGTCCGCGCCGAAGACGGGCTTGCCGCGCAGCCAGCGGCGCAGGATGGAGAGGAGGGTGTCCAGCAGGGGGAGCGCCAGCACCAGCAGCGGCACCGCGGCCAGCACGGCGGTGGCGCTCTTGGTGGAGCCGTGCACGGAAAGGACGGCCACCATGAAGCCCACGAACTGGCTTCCCGAGTCGCCCAGGAAGATGCGGGCGGGGCGGAAGTTGTAGCGCAGGAAGCCCAGCAGCGCGCCGCCCAGCGCGGCGCACACCACCGCCACCCCGGTGTTGCCCAGCAGCCAGGCCACCACGAAGGTGCTGCCCAGCGCCACCACGCCGATCCCCGTCGCCAGGCCGTCCAGCCCGTCGATCAGGTTGAAGGCGTTGACGACGGCCACGATCCACAGGACGGTGAGCGCCAGCGACACCAGCCCCACCTGCACCGTCACCCCGGCGAAGGCGATCTCGCGGATGGCGAAGCCGAAGGCGTACGCCACCACGGCGGCCAGGCACTGGGCCAGCAGCTTGGCCGTGGGGCGCAGGTCGTACAGGTCGTCCAGCAGCCCGGCCGCGAAGATGATCCACCCGGCCAGCAGCACCCCCAGCAGAAAGCGGTGCCCCGAGGCGCCGTCCGCCGCCCCGTACAGCACCGCCGCCGCCGCGAGCGCCACCGTGGTGGCCAGGCACACCGCGATCCCGCCCATCCGCGGCACCCGCGGGGCGGACGCGTCCTCGCCGCCCCGCACGTGGCCGTACAGGCCGCGCGCGGTCACCACCCGCACCACGGCGGGGGTCACCAGCAGCGCGGCGACTGCGGCAACGGCAAAGACGAAGGGAATCACGGAATGGGCCCTGGAGAGGAAGCGCCGGCCCGGAACGCGCACAACTTTGCGCAAACGTCGTACAGGCTTGTGCTTAGATTAGCCGCACACCGGGCCGCGGTCAAGGCTGTCGTAGCAGCTTGTATCACTTTGCGCTCAATGTTCGCGTTGCCCCCACAGGCTCATGGCCGGCTCCGCGTCCGTTTTTCGGCAGGATGCGGGCCGCGCGTCGCAGATGCGAAGCAACCCCATACACTGCAACGGCATCGCGCCCGCATACGGTACGCGTGTGTACACGAAATCGGATGGGTGCAAGAGTGGAATTTCGCCGACCGGAGGAAAAGAACGCCTCACACGGAGTCAACGGAGTCAGCGGAGCTCTTCCTCCGTTGACCCCGCTGACTCCGTGTGAGGCCCTTCTTCTTCAGGACCTGAGGCGCCCGCGCAGGGGATCGGCGATGCGGTGCGGGACGAAGCGGCTAAGGTTGTCGGTGATGGGGCCCGCGGATTCGCGGATGCCCATCCCCGCCGGCTCCTGCCCGACGATCCAGCTGCCGATCACCGGCCGGTGCCCCCCGAAGTCCGGCAGCGGCGCGTACTCCTGGTACACGAACCCCTCCGCGCCGTAGTCGCCGCCGCTGGCCGCCGTCTCGTGCCAGGGGCTCACGATGCGCACGTTGGCGCCCTCGCGGCTCAGCAGCGGCTTGACGACGTACGCGTCCACCCCCTCCCGGAACATGAACTCGTGCCGGTACGCGCGGAGCAGGTTGGGGTGCGGCGCGCAGGCGGACTCTGTGAAGTCGTAGTGGCGAATTATGCCGATCTGCGAATCTGATCCGGCAACGAGCCGGCCGCCCGCGGGAGCGAATGAATTCGCCGCTGGAAATTCGCAAAGTCCGCCTGCGCGGACTCGCGTGGGCAGGATCGGGGCGCCGAATGGGCCACCGCTCCGGCGAGCAAATCCTTTCGGTCAGAGCCATGGATCACGAGCGGCGCCAGGATCGGCGCGGCGCCTCCCTCAGAGGGTGTTTGCCAG
>DATAAG010000699.1:0-5900 GCA_036260235.1 Longimicrobium sp. | reverse complement strand
ACATCGTCCGGGGAACTCACCGTGGCCGCGAGATCCTGCCGCCCAGCGTACAGATTCTTCGGTCGGCGCGCATGCTCGTGAGCGGTCGGCAAGATCCGGGGGGCGCCTCCCTCAGAATGACAGTTTATCCGGATTCGGTATGAGCGGCTGAAGCCGCCGCAACCACTGCGGAAAGCCCCGCAAACTGCGCGGGGCTTCAACTGCGCGAGGCCTGCCGAGGTGCAGGGACTCTGCCGGACGTTCACACCCTCTCCCACGCAGTTTGTGGGAGAGGGTGGCGAGCCTGGGCGAGCCGGGTAAGGGCCCCACCTCACGGCTCATCGTCGATGTCGCGCAGCAGCCGGGCGGCCTCGGCGCGGAGCTGCGGGTCCGGATCGGCCGCGGCGATGGTGCGCAGGCGCTCGACCTCCGCCGCGCCTTCCTCGTCCGCGTAGAGGCGCAGCAGGCGGAGCTTGAGATCGCGGTCCGCGGTGCGGCCGTACAGCTGCAGCAGGTCCGCGCGGCCGGCCCGCGAGACGCCGAGCGCGGCCAGCGCGGTGTCGCGCAGCACGCCCGGCTCCAGCGCGCGGGCGGCGAGCCAGGCGCGGTTCTCCGGGATGGGCACGTAGCCGAGCGCGCGCACCACGGCACCCTGCAGCCGCGTCGTCTCCAGGCGGGGATAGAGGTCGCGGAGAAACGCGGAGGCCGCGGCGGGGTCGGTGTTCTCCGCGAAGGGGAGGATGGCTTCCAGCCGCGCGGCTTCGGGCGCGGCGGGGTCCACGATCAGGCGGCGCAGGCGCTCCGCACCGGTCGCGCCGCGGTCGGAGAGCGCTTCGCTGGCGGCCTTGCGCACCTCGTCCGCCGGCGTCGTGCGCACCAGCGAGTCCAGCAGCGAGTCGGCCGGGGCGCCGCCCGCATCCGCCAGCAGCAGGATGGCCTGCACGCCGGCGCCGGACGCGGGCTCGCGCCGGATGGCATCCACCAGCACCGCCGCGGCCTCGGGCGTGCCCGCGCTGCCGGCCAGCAGCACCAGCTCGCGCCGCGTCCGCTCGTCGCATCCGCCGGATGCCAGCAGCCGGGCGATGACGTCGAGCGTCTCCCGTGGATGCGATTGCAGCCGCGCGGCGAGCAGCGGAACGATCCCGCAGTCGGCGGCGGGGGGGCGGGCGCGGGCGCATTCGGGATCGTCGGCCACCGCGGCGCAGAGGCGCGCCTCCAGCAGCGCCGCATCCCCCGCCAGCGCGGACGGCGGCCGGCTGGGTCGATACAGCCGGACAGCCGCGAGCGCCGACCGCGCATCCCCCGCGCGCTCCAGGGCGACGGCGCGCCAGTAGTGCGCATCGGCCCCACTCTCCCGTGATGCGGCGCCGGACAGCAGCTCCGCCGCGCGCCGGTAGTCGCCGCGGTTCAGCGCCTCGCGCCCCTCGCGGTACGGCGAGGGCGCGGCCCGCGCGCGGCCGATCCACACGCCCGCCGCGGCGACGGCCAGCGCCAGCAGCGCCCAGGCGCCGCGGTGCAGGAGCGAGCGCCTCATGCGCGTCCGCCCGCCATTGCCCGCAGCCGCGGCAGCACGCCGCGCGCGTGGATCGCATCCGCCGCCAGCACGGTGCCGCCGTCCGCGACCGTCTGTGAAAGGACCAGCTCCAGGTCGCGGAGCAGCGCCGCCGCCGCCGCGTCGTCCGCCGCCGGCGAGGCGAGCAGCACGCGCGTGGTGACCAGCAGCCGCCGCGCGGACTCGTCCACCGTACCCGCCGGCCCGCCCCGCTCGATCTGCGCGAGCACCGGCTGCGCCTCCGCCAGGTGCCCGTCCAGCGCGAGACGGTAGGCGCGGGGGATGCTGGCCGATGCCGGCCGCGGAATCGGCGCGGCGGCGTCTCGGCGAGGTGCGATCCCCGCGGTTTGCTCTCCGACGATCACGCCCAGGACCAGCGACGCCGCCAGCAGCGCCGCGCGCCGCGCCCACCGCGCGCGGGGCGAGGTGCGCCGCCGCAGGTCCAGGGCGATGGCGTCCCACATCTCCCCCGCCGGCACCGGCGGGGGAGGATCGTGGGCGCGCAGCAGCTCGCCCAGGCGCGCGTCATCGGCCCGATCGCGGTCCATCCCTTACTCCAGGTAGGCGGCCAGCGCGCCGCGCAGGCGGGCGCGGGCGCGGCTCAGCCAGCCGCGGCTGGTCCCCGGCGGCACGCCCAGCGCGGCGCCGATCTCCTCGTGCGTGTACCCCTCCACGTCGTGCATCAGCACCACCACGCGCCACCCCTCCGGAAGCTCGCCCAGCGCGCGGCGCACGTCGTCGCGCAGGCGCGGGTCGGGGTCCTCCGGCGCGGCGGCCAACCCGGCGGCGTCCTCCAGCGGCGCCTCGGCGGCGCGGCGGCGGGCGGCCTTCCGCACCCCGTTCAGGCAGACGGAGACCGCCACCGCGTGCAGCCAGGTGCCGAAGGCGGACTCGCCCCGGAAGTCCGCCAGGCGGGTGAAGGCGCGCAGAAAGGTGTCCTGCGTGTACTCGCGCGCGGCGTCGTCGCTCCCCGCCAGGCGATAGGCGAGGCGGTAGACGCGCTCCACGTGCGCGTCGTAGAGCCGCCGCTGCGCCGCGGGGTCGCCGCCGCGCGCCCGCCGGACCAGCTCCGCCTCGTCCAAGCGGATCAGCCCGGACGCGCCGCCCGGTCAGCGCGCATCCGCCGCCGGGCGTCCCTGCGCATCGATCACTCGCACCTCGCCGAATCCCATCTCCCGCAGCGGGCCCTCCAGGGTGGCGCGGTCGCCGATCACCAGCCACACCACCGCGTCCGCGCGGATCAGCTCCCGCGCGGCGCGCGCCACGTCGGCCGTGGTGAAGGCGCGGAGGCGGTCCGCGTAGGTGCGGTAGTGGTCCAGCGGCAGCCCCGCCCGCACCAGCTCGCCGATCCCCTCCGCGATGGCGCCGGTGGTCTCGAACCGGCCCGGCAAGGCCAGCGCCAGCGCGGCGCGGGCCTCGTCCACCTCCGCCTCGCCGGGCGGCCGGTCCCCGGCGATGCCGCGCAGCTCGGCGTCGAACTCGCGGAGCGCGTCGAGGGTCCGGTCCGCCTGCACCGCGGCGCTCGCCAGCAGCAGCCGCTGGCCGCGGGCGGGAAGGATGGTGGTGCGGGCGCGCGTGGTCCAGTGCCGCCGCTCGCGCAGGTTCATGTTCACGCGCGAGCCGTAGACCGCCCCCAGCACCCGGTTCACCAGGTCCGCGGCCGGCCCCGCCTCCCGCGCCGGCGGCAGCAGGTGGGCGCCGAACAGCTCGCTGGCGGTGGAGCCGGGGCGGTCGGCCAGGTACACGGTGCGGGAGGGCGGCAGCGGCGCCTCCGGCAGCGCGGGCGCGGGAGGCGCGCCGCCCCGCCAGCCGCCGAAGACGCGTTCCAGCTCCGGGAGCAGCGCGTCCAGCGTCACCGCGCCGGCGACCACGAGCGTGGCGTTCGCGGGGCGGTAGCGCTCCGCGTGAAAGCGCGCCAGGCCGTCGCGGGTGATCGCCTCCACCGACGCCGCCGTCCCTGTCCCCGTGTGCGGCGCGCGGTACGGGTGCCCGGCGGGAAAGAGAAGCGCGGGAAGGAGCCGCAGCGCCGTCTCGCGGGGGCTCGCCGCTTCCGCATCGACCTGCCGCGCCTGCGCCTGCCGCAGCGACGCGACCTCCGCCTCGGCGAACGCGGGGCGCAGCGCCACCTCCGCCATCACCTCCAGCGCGGGGCGGAGCGACTGGCGCAGCACGGAGAGCGAGACGGTCGCCTGGTCCAGGTCCGCCGCGGTCGCCAGCTCCGCCCCCAGCGCCGCCAGCGTGTCCGCCAGCCGCGCCTCCGGCAGCCGGACCGAGCCCGCCTGCAGCGCCCTCGCCACCAGCGCCGCCGTCCCCTCGCGCCCCGGCGGATCGGTCGCGAACCCCGCGTCCACCTTCAGCTCCACCGTCACGACGGGCGTCCCCGGCCGCTCCGCCACCACCACACGCAGCCCGCCGGCGAGCGTCGCCTGCCGCACCGCGGGAAAGCCGGGCGCCGCCGACGCCGCCACCGGGGGCGGACGCGAGCGATCGACGCCGGCGTGCGAGGGCGCGAACGGCTGGACGGGATGCACCTCCAGGTTGTACGACGGGGCCTCCAGCCACCGCCGCGCGCCGTCGCGCACCTGCGCGGGCGTGGCGGCGAGCAGGCGCGCCTGCTGGCCGCGGTAGGCGTCCGCGCCGCCCCAGTAGAACTCGCCGAGCGCCAGCAGGTCCGCCTTGCCGCCGTTGGACCCGGTGCGCTCCAGGCTGCGGAGAAAGGAGGCGCGCCGCGCCTGCTTCACCCGCGCCAGCTCCTCCTCCGTGGGGCCGTCGCGCAGGAAGGCGGTGAGCTCCTCGTCCAGCGCGCGCTCCACGTCGCGCAGGTCGGCGCCGGGCGCGGCGGTGGCGATCAGGACGAACATCCCGCCCAGCTGCAGCAGGCCGGGCCAGGCGCTCACCCCGGCCGCCAGGCCGTCGCGCTGCACCAGGCGCTGGTGCAGCCGCGAGCGCGGCCCGCCAGCCAGCAGGTCCGCCGCGATCTCCAGCCACTCTCCGTCCACGGCGCCCCACTGCGGCGCGCCCCACACGCGGTAGAGCCGCGCGGCGGGGACGTGGTCCTCCATCCGCTGCCGGCGCTCCGTGGCCGGGCGGTGAATCCACAGCGCCTCGCGCCGCAGCGGCGGGCCGGGCGGGATGTGGCCGAAATAGCGCTCCACCTTGGCCCGCGCGGAGTCCGGCGTGATGTCGCCGCTCACCACCAGCACGGCGTTGTTGGGCGTGTAGTAGGTGCGGAACCACTCGTGCACCTCGTCCAGCGTGGCGCGCTCCACGTCCTCCACGCGCCCCACGGGCATCCACCGGTACGGGTGCCCCTCCGGCCAGAAGCTCTCCCAGAGCACGCGGTCCACGCGCCCGTACGGCAGGTTCTCGTCCTCCAGGATCTCGTTCTGCACCACGCCCTTCTGCACGTCCAGCCGCGCCTGGTCCACGGCGCCCAGCAGGTGGCCCATGCGGTCGGATTCCAGGAAGAGCGCGTAGTCCAGGGCGCCGGTGGGCACGTTCTCGAAGTAGTAGGTGTGGTCCCACCCGGTGACGCCGTTGCGGTCGGTGGCGCCCACGCGGTCGATGAGGGTGAGAAAGCGCTCCGGCGCGTGCTCGCTCCCGGCGTACATCAGGTGCTCGAACAGGTGCGCGAAGCCGGTGTGCCCCGGCCGTTCGTAGCGCGATCCCACGCGGTACCAGATGTCTACGCCCACGATGGGCGTCTTGTGGTCTTCGTGGACGATGAGCGTGAGCCCGTTGGGGAGCACCGTGCGCGTGAACGGGATCTCGGGCGCCTGCGCCGCGATGCGCACCGGCAGCAGCGCGGCGATGAGCGGAATGGCGATGCGGAGAAGGGGATGCATGCGAGGATGGGGATCGGCGTGGAGATGATGGTGGATGTCCTCCTTTTCCGTTTGACAGCGGAGAGGCGCGGAGTGCTACAGCGGAGTGGTTGACGGGTGGGAGTGTCGCCCAGGCCCCATCCCGGAGCGGGTAAACCCGCGGCTACAACTGCGGAAAGCCCCGCAAACGGCGCGGGGCTTCAACTACGCGGGGCCCTGCCGCAGTGCAGACACGCTGCCTGAAGTTTACACCCTCTCCCACTCAGTTTGTGGGAGAGGGTGGCGAGCCCAGGCGAGCCGGGTGAGGGCCCCCTGCCTGAGCGGGTGAACCCGCCGCAACAACTGCGGAAAGCCCCGCAAACGGCGCGGGGCTTCAACTACGCGGGGGGTCGCCTTCGTGCACATCACCCGGCGTGCGGCAGGAGCAGTCCGCGCAGGCGGACTTTGCGAATTTCCAGCGGCGACTTTAGTCGCTCATGCACGGGCGCGGCGATTCCCGATTTAGATTCTTATTCGCTCCACGCAGGGCGCGAACGCCCGCTCCC
>DATAAG010000698.1:0-18959 GCA_036260235.1 Longimicrobium sp. | reverse complement strand
CTAAGGCTCGCCACCCTCTCCAGCAAACCCCGCTGGAGAGGGTATGAACTTCGAACGGAGTGCGCGCTGCGCGGCCGGTCTTTTCGCAGGTGAAGCCCAGCCGGGCGAGCTCCGCGAGCCCAGGGCGGGGCTTATGGCCGTTCCAGCCCCGGGTTTCAACCCGGGGGCCACGGCGAGGGGCCGGTATTCACCCGTTCACCTTGTCACCCCATCACTCCCTCACCCACCCCGCGCGGTGTTGATCACGTTCACGCCGCGGAAGCGCGCCGCGGGGGAGCCGTGCGAGACGGCGTTCAGCTGCGACGGCTCGCCCTTGCCGTCGAAGAAGGTGCCGCCCACGAAGTAGGTGGACGGCCCGCCGATCAGGTCCATCGAGTTCCAGAAGTCCGGCGTGCGCGTCTGGTACGCCGCGTCGCGCAGCATGGCGCCCTTGCGCCCGTTCCTGATCTCCCAGTACACCTGCCCGCCGAACTGCCCGTTGTAGCGCTGCTGGTCGATGGAGAACGAGCCGTGCCCGTCGATCAGGAGCCCGTCCTCCACGCCCGCGATCAGCTCGTCCAGCGGCACGTCGCGCTCCGGGTGAGGCATCAGGTTGACGTTCGGCATCCGCTGGAACTGCACGTGCGCCCAGCTCTGCGCCGTGCTGTTGCCGTGGCTGCGCACCGGCCGGCCGGTCTGCCGGTACCAGTCCGCCAGCATGGGCGCCTGCTCGCGGGTGGTCTGCAGGTCGTTCAGAATGCCGTTGCGGACGATGAGGTACTCGTCGGGCTTCACCCCCTCGTCGTCCCAGCCGATGGTGGCCAGCGAGCCGGGGGCGCTGCGCTCCGCCTGCACGTTCATGATCTCCGGCCCGTAGCGAAACCGCCCCAGGTACTCCTGCACGGGGTGGATGAAGGACGTCCCCGCGTAGTTCGCCTCGTACCCCATGATGCGGTCCAGCTCCGTGGGATGGGCGATGGACTCGTGGATGATGAGGCGCAGGTGCGTCGGCAGCAGCACCAGGTCGTAGCGTCCGGGTTCCACCGGCTTCGCGGAGAGCTTGGCGGCCGCCTCCTCCGCCCACACGGCGGCGCGGGCGGGAAGGTCGGACTGCACCACGTACTCGTAACCCAGCCCGCGCGGGGGGACGTCCGTGCTCATCCGCGTCTGGAAGTCGCCGCCGTTTTCCGCCACCGCCGTCACAGTCATCACCGGGTAGGTGCGGGTGAGGGTCTGGACGATGTACGACCCCTCCGTGCTGGCGAAGACCTTGTCCTCGCGGACGAAGAAGAGGGAGGTGGTGACGAAGCGCGCCCGCGGCACCCGCAGCGCCGCCTCGTTGGCCTCGATGAGCAGCGCCACCTTCTCCTCCACCGGCACCTGGAACGGATCGACCTGCATCGGCGACTGCCAGCGGGCGTCGGGGAACGCCTCCACCGGCGCCAGCTCCACGGGGCGGCGCTGCGTGACGGCGTTCGCGCGGGCCTGCGCGACGGCCTGGCGGGCCACGCGGGCCACCTCGTCCACGTTCACCTCGCGGCTGGCGGCGAAGCCCCACGCCCCGCCCGCCAGCACGCGCACGCCGAAGCCGTACGTCTCCGCGTCCTCGAAGTCGGTGATCTGCCGCTCGCGCGTACCGATGGACTGCGTGCGGTTGCGCTGGATGCGCACGTCGGCGTAGCCGGCGCCGGCGGAGCGCGCCGCCTCCAGCGCGCGGGCGGCCAGCTCGCGCTCGTCCACGTCCTGCATGCGCCCCGCGTGCAGCCGCGTGGGAAGGAGCGCCAGCCCCGCCGCGCCAAGGGAGGTGCGCTGGATGAACTCTCGCCGTTTCATGTTGCAGGTGCCGGTGCGGGTGAGGTGCGGATTTTTTAGCACGATCGGCTGATGATCCGGTTTCCGCAAGTCTTTCCTACCCGAACCGCCAGAAGCACTCACGCAGAGCAGCAGAGCAGCAGAGCAGCAGAGCAGCAGAGCAGCAGAGCAGCAGAGCAGCAGAGAACCGGCTCGCTCTCTGCTGCTCCGCGTGAACGCCGTCAGAAGTTTCCGCGGCCGGGCCTCAGTTGCGCGGGGCCTTCGTGGTGTCCGCGGGAGGCGGAGGAGCCGGCTGGGCCTGTGGCTGCGGCGCCGGCGCGGCGGGCTGCGGCTGCGCGGGCGTGGTGGCGGCTGGCGGGGGCGGGGCGGCGGCGGAGTCGCGGCGCGCGCTGTCCGCCGGCACGCCCAGCACGGACGGCTGCGGGCGCGCTTCGGCCGGGGCGGGACGCTGCCCGGCGGGGGGCTGCTGGGTGGTCGCGGCGCCGTCGCGGGTGTTGCGGAACGCCACCGGCGTCCCCGGCGTCACCCGGCGGCTCAGGAACATCACGTCCCAGTTGGTCAGCCGCACGCACCCCGCGGACTGCGCGTAGCCGATCGTCTCGGGAGATTTGGTGCCGTGGATGCCGTAGTGCGGCGCAGACAGGCTCATCCACACCCGTCCCACCGCGCTGTTGGGCCCCGGCGGGATCAGCGCGTTGGGCCGGTCGTCCGGCACGTGCGCCAGCAGCCGCGGCTGGTAGTTCCACCACGGGTTCTCATGGATGGAGGTCACCGCGAAGTCGCCGGCGGGCGAGGGGTCGTAGCTGGAGCCCAGCGTGGCCGCGAAGTGGTAGAGGATGCGCCCGCCCGCATCCAGCGCGTGCAGGTAGTTCCCCGTCCCGCTCACCACGATCTGCTTCACCTCGCCCGCGGGGCGCGCGTCGGGGTCGCGCAGCGCGGGGACGTTCAGCCGCGTCCCCGCCGCCACGCTGTCCAGGTTCACCCCCGGGTTCAGCCTGTGCAGCAGCTCCGCCGAGCTGGCGAAGGTCTCCGTCAGCTTCTCCGTGAGCGACTCGTAGCACGAGCAGGTGAGCCGCGCGTGCTGGTAGATGTCGGACGGGATCTGCACGAACGGTCCCTTCACCTCGTCCGCCGTCAGCACGTGCTCGCGCACCGTGGGCTCCGGGCCCGCCACGTTACGCAGCCGCGCGTAGGTGGCGGAATCCACCGTGCCGGTTGCGGGCAGCCCTTCGCGCGCCTGGAACCACTGCACCGCGCCCTGCGTGTTGCGCCCCCAGCGCCCGTCGATCATCCCGGCGGAGAAGAAGGCGCGGTTCAGCAGCACCTGCACGTGCAGCACGGAGGGGCCGGAGTGGCCGCGCCCCACGGGAAGGCGGTAGGTGCCGCTGTTCGCCGTCTCCACGCTGATCGCTTCCCACCGCTCCGGCGCCGGCCCGGCCGCACCCGGCGTGCTGTCCGCGGGGACGCGCGCGGCGGGCTGTACGGGTGCCTGGCGGCGCGCAGCGGTCTGCGTGGAGGCCGACGCGGGACGCTGCCCCTGGGCCTGCGGCTGCGCCTGCGTACCCGGACGGCGGTTGGCCGGGGGCTGGGCGCGCATGGGCGGCAGAGCGGTGGTACCGCCGGCCGCGGCGCCGGGCTGCCCGCCCTGCTGGCGGGGAGCCTGCGCGGCGGCCGGCGCGCACGCCAGCACGGCAAAGACGAGCGCCGCCTGGGCGGCACGCATCGCGATGGGCATCGGGAGTCGCGGAGACTTCAGGAGGAGATTCGCCGAACGCGCGAAAAGGAGCCGGCCGGGCAGGTCCGTCATCGCCCTGAACATAAGCACGCACCCCGCCGGGCGAAAGTCTTGCCCGCCCCGTGTACCCGCGCGGCGGGAACGCGGTTTCTCGGTTGACGGAACTCGCTGGAAACACGAGATTTCCTGCATCGTCCGCCGTCTTCGGGCGGCGGATGGGGAGGGATGGCAGAGTGGTTGAATGCACCGGTCTTGAAAACCGGCGGCCGCAAGGCTCGTGGGTTCGAATCCCACTCCCTCCGCTGATGGACGGCATCGACGCAACGGGGCGGCTCCGCGCAGGGAGCCGCCCCGTTTGCATGCGGGATGATCCGGCGAGGCTGCCGGACGACGGCTTCGCCAGCGAGGAGTTCCCCCAAGTGCTGGGGATGATCGGCGCGGCTTCGGTGGATCCCGTTGCCGCGGTGCTGGCGAACGCCGCGCTTCCGGCGCGGACGCGCATCAGCGCCGCAGGTGCTCCGGAAGAAATCGGCAGGCGGCATCCGCTGCGTGGAGGTGCTGATGCGCCAGCTGGAAAGCTGGGCGGAGCAGACGGAGGACCTGAACGGGTTCCTGGTCCACGACCTTGTCGAGCCCGCACAGGCGTTCGTCGCGGCATTGTGAAATCGTGCTGCGTCAGCCCCCAGCCGCCAGGACCTCCTGCGCGTCCACCTGTCCCCAGTAGTACCCCCACGTCGCGCTCGCATCCTCAGCGTGCTCCGCCTCACGTCGCAGCCGGTTCTGGTCGCCGGTCGCGAGAGACGCCCACGCGATCGCCACCCGGGCGTCCGCTTCGAGCAGGTTGAAACCGAGGGTCGCAGCCTCATGCAGCGCTTCCTCGAGGTCGTCGAGGGCGGACCCCCCGTGCCGCGCGGCCCAGCCCCCGCGCGCGACGAGCGCCTCGATGACCGCCGATCGCACGCTGGACGCACGGGCCGCGCGGACGGCTGCGTCGTGGTGCCTGCGCGCGGACGCCGGGTCACCGTCCAGCGCGGCGAGCGCCCCGAGGAGGGCATGGCACCGGCTGATGTTCTCGAGATAGCCCTCGCTCTGGCACCACGCGAGGTTGTGGAGCGTAACCTCCCGCGCCGCGTTGCGCTGTGCGGTGCGGAGGAGGTGGCGGGCGTGCTGCACGCCGCGCAGCGCGACCATGTGCGGCGCCCCGGTCGCCTCCCGGCAGAGCGCCTCTGCGTCGTCGAAGGCGGCCTTCGCGTCGGCAAGGTGGCCGGCGAGGTGCGCGATCCATCCCTGCCACGCGCGCGACGTGTACACGTCCGAAGCGACGCCGGAGCGCCGCGCCAGGTCCACTGCGGCGGCGGCCGTGAGCGTGGCCTCCGCGAGCGCGCCGCGGTCCGCGTGCAGCGCGGTCAGGTTGCGGTGGTTGATGCTCGCGTTGTGCCAGTCGCCGCGCGCGGACGTGCGCGCCGCGGACCGCGCGTAGTAGCCGACCCCCTCGCCAAGCCGCCCCTGGGCGGCCAGGCAGGCGCCGATCCGGTTCAGGAGGAAGTCCCGGTCGTCCTCGCGTGAGACGAGAGCCTCGCGCGAGGGGTTGCCGTCGGGAAAGAATCCCCGCGCGAGCGAGAGCGCGACGTCGGCGGCGCCGAGGGCGGTGAGCAGGATGCTCCCCTGAGCCCCGTCGAGTTCCGACCGCATGAAGGTGAAGGCACGGTCGTAGAGGCCGGCGAGGCAGGCGTGGTGCACGACCTCGATCCAGGGACCGAGCGCGTCGAGCGTCGGCAGCGGCGGCGAGCCGCGGAACCGCCGCGGCACGTAAGGCATCCGCGCGGCGCCCCACTGGTAGTGGAAGTCGGCCAGGCACGTGTGCAGCGCCTGCCGCGCCGCCTGGTCCCGCGCGGCGAGCCGCTCCAGGTAGAAGCGGCGGACGAGCGGGTGCACCGAGTACTCGCGTGAGGCAGCCGGGCCGGACGCCTGGACCAGGCGCCGCTCGACCAGCCGCTCCGCCAGCGTCACGAGCGCCGGTTCGTCGAGCGATTCGAGCGGCGCGTCGAGCCGGTCCCACCCCGCGGCGCACCGGGCGGCCCTGAGCAGCAGGCCGGCGGTGATCGGCGTGCGGAGCACGCTCAGGAGGATCAACAGCGTGCGTTCCACCGGCAGAACGCCCTCGTCGTATCGCTCGAGCACGTGGTGGACCTGCTCGGTGCGCGACTCGCGCCCGGGGGAGGAATCGAGGCGCTCCGCGGCGCGGCGCACGTCGCCGTCGTAGCGGTCGCGCGCGAGCGCAGCCAGGAGCGAGAGCGCGAACGCGTGGCCGCTCCAGTCGGCGACCACCGCGTCCAGCGCCGCGTTGGTCCCGCTCGCGCCGAGCGCGCGCAGGAGCGCCCGTCCCTCGTCGCGCGACAGGCCGCCTACCACGTGCTGCACGTACGTCGTGTACGCCACTGCGTCGAGGAGCGGCGCGCGGCTCGTGACCAGGCAGAACGACGCGTGCGTCGGCGCGGCGCAGTATTCGAGGAAGCTGCGCAGGTCCGCGTTGCGGAGCAGCGCGTACCGGTCGCCGGCGCCGTGTTGCACGGCTTCCAGTCCGTCGAGGACGAGAAGGTGGCGCCCGGTCGCGAGCAGCGCGGCGAGCAGGTGGGCGCGCGCGCTCGCGCTCGGAAAGCGCCGCGCGCCGTCGGGTGCGCCGCCCAGGAAGGCGATCGCGTGCTCAAAAAACTCGTCCACCCCCGACCGCTCGCGGAACGTCCACCAGAGCACGGTGTCGGGGCGCGCCTCGGGCGGGCTCGCGAGCAACCGGTCGACCCAGTGGCGTGCAAGGCTGCTCTTCCCCTCGCCGCCGAAGCCGATGAGCCCTGCGATGCGGCGCGTGCCGCCCGTCCGGTCGGCGTCGAGTGCGTCGAGCAGCGCGTCGCGTCCCACCCAGTGCGCAACCGGCGCGGGTGCGGCGGCGAGCGCGAGGCGCGGCCCGTCGGCCGGGGAGGGCGGGGGCGTGGGCAGGAGCGCGCTGGGCGGCGTGCTCGCCTCGCCGCGCACCAGGGGCTCGTGCTGCACGGTGAGGCCGAGCGGCGCGAAGGAGAGCACGCGCGCATTGGTCGCCCAGGCGACGTTGTCGTCCTCGCTCTTCTTTCCCGGGTCCCACCGCTCCGTGGCCAAGCCGACGACAAGGTTGCGCCGCTCGTCGAGCACCGCCCCGCCGCTGATCCCGGGACGGACATCGCGCGTGCGCAACTCGACGAGTTCCGACTGAAGGCGCCGGCCGGCGCTCGGCGCGAGCTCGATGGGGCCCATGATCTCCCCATCCACGTAGCGCGAGAGCCGGTCGCCCAGCGGCGCGTAGCCATACGTGCGGAACGGGTTCCCCTCGGAGCCGTCGGCGGTGCCGAGGACCGCGACCTGCTGGCGAGCGAGCGGCACCGGTCCATCGACGAGCCGCAGCAGCGCGATGTCGTCATCGTGGTCGGGGAAGTACGCCGCGCACGTCGCGCGGCGTGCGCGCGCGGATTCGGGTACCCCGCTCTGCGGGAAGTGGATCACGACTTCCCCACCGGTCCCGTCGCCTGGACGGAGCCCCGCAGCTTCTAAGACGTGCGCGCAGGTGGCGATGAGGCCGTCATGAGACACGACGATGCCGGTTCCGACGATGGTGCCGGTTCCGGCGTGCCGCACCTGGACGGTGAAGTCGGGGAGGTGCTGGAGGACGACGTCATGCCCCCGGATCGTGTCACTCATTGGACGCGTGGGGGGTCTTGAACACCAGCTTCACGGAGATGGTGGACTCCACCCCCGCGGACGCGATGAGGGCACGGCCTTCCGTGGTGAGCTTGAGTCCGAACACGACCTCCACCTCGTCAGGGCGGTGCGCCGGCTCGTCGAGCGTCGCGACGACGCGCGCGGCGACCTCGCGGATCGTGGCGAACGCATGCTGCAACGCCGCGGCCGAGCGGTCGGCGATGGCACGCGCGTCCACGAGGGCGACCTGCTGCACACCTGGGTGCGGCGTCAGCTCGACGAGAAGTGGGGGCGTAGCGGGGAGTGGGCCGTCAGGCACGAGTGCCTCCACGATGGGGAGTGATACAGATGCGGCTGCGGAGCAGTTGCTCACCAGCCGTTCCCCAGCACATCGCCATGCGTGGGAGTCAGTGCATGGCCAGAAGAGCGCCTCGAGCTGAATGCGGCACTGCGCGCGTCCAACTCTCTCCGTCCTGAGTGCTGTTTCTCCCAGGTGGGGCAAACGTACCTTGGTTCGCAGCCCAGCGCATCGCTGAACGGAGTGTGCGTTGCTACGCCGCAATCGGGGAGAGCGAGCAGTTCGCGGGCAGGGTGCGAGAGCGAAGCTTGAAAAGGCCGTCCCAATTCTAACATCACGTGAACTCAGGATCAAACTGCCTGGTAAATCCGGTGCTTATCCTTCCAGGTTCCAGTATCCTGGCCCTGATTCAGGAGACGATTGCCGACCGCTGATGATAACTGCCAGGCGGATCACCCACCCGCGGCGGCGCCACCCCCTCCAGCACAAACCGGCTGAGGTCGCGGGTGAGGGCGGGGATCAGGCCCTCCTGGTGGGCGGCCTGGCCACGCATGGCGATCTCGGCGGCGGGGGCGAGGAAGGGCGCGCGGTGCGGTCCACGCCGCCGGGCTCCAGCGCGCAGCCCTCGGTGCGCAGGGCGTCGCGGTGTCCTCCACCGTCATGCGCCAAGGGCTGGCGGCGCCGGGTAGCGCGCCAGCACCAGCGCGCGATCTCCCGCCCCTTCGCATTTGATTCGCCGCCATTGAAGCGATGCGTCTTTAAGTGGTACCGTCTAATCGTCGCCCTTCTGGTAGGACGATGCAGCCATTGCGTCGTCGCGTTCCTGGCGCAGTCTCCGCTCAGTTCGTTCGCGGGCACGCTCAGCGATTGAGGGTAGCTCTGTTCGTGGATCAGGTTTGCGGTTCGTTGCCCCCTTTCGAACGAATACGTCATGCTCGAACGTGGAGTAGGGAGCGTCTTCACCGGGGAGTACATCCACCACCACGACCGGACTTCCAGCCACTGCGATGGGTGAGACATCGACATCTGGAACCGGTTTTATCGTTTCGCGGACTAGGTTCTCGATGCGCCGGACCACCATCGTAAGCGCCTGCTCCTCGTTGTCTTTCCCAACCTTTCGGAGTTCTACTTCGCCTTGCGGCGTTCCGTCATCCTTCACTCCGACGTAAATGCGCCCGCCGAACGTGTTCGAGAATGCGACTACCGTTTGGATAAGTTCCTTCTCCTTTTCGTTTTTTGGGGCGATGAAGGGCTTGTATTCCACTCGTTCTCCTTCGCCTTGGCGAAGTTCTTTCTCCGCGCGCTCCCGCAATACGAAGTCTCTCGGGCGGGCGCTGTAGTGCTCACCTCGCGTCAGCCGACGGTGGGAGAGCAGGGTACCGTCGCGATGGATGAGATACACCTCTATCACATCAGCATCCGATGGTACCTCCCACGTCACCTCCGGCTCTACGGCGCCCGAGTTCAACATCGCGGACGTCCGTCGTTCCACGATCACTCCCTGAAGCTCCACGTCCTCCGGCGCTGCGTTCCGATCGTTCAGTAACGTCACCGTTCCACCGACCCAGCTTGCTTTTCGTATCCGCGCCCGTGTGTCCGGAACCAAAACGCGGAGCTTTCCCAGCTCAAAGGAGGACAGGACCCAGCTACGATCGCTTCGCTGCCGCCAAACCCATTCGTTCACTGCGAGCCCCATGGAAGGGTACGGGGGCAGTCCCTTGGCAACGACCGGGGCGCGATCATACAGATAGCTCGCGTGCCCGAGAGAGGCTTCGAACGCGGCCTCGCGCCAGCCTGTGAGCGGTTCCCGGAACGTATCCATCTCATCGAACTCAGTCACAGGATCGCGGAGCATGCATCCGCCCAGGCCGTTCTTCCCTTGAAGAACGCCGAGCAGCTCGCTCACGGCGTCTTCCATGGGAAACCAGCAATCCTCAAGGACGAGTGCGGGATATGTCAGGGTCCCACGCGGCGGTTCCGGCTCATCGACGAACGCCCATCTACACGACACCAGATTGGCCGCGTCGTTAACGCCAGGCGTGTAAGCATAGCTGACCAGCGCGCCCGCGAACGGCCGGTAGCGAGTGGTGAACGCGGCGTTCAGCTTGGACTCGAGCTCTTCCAGCGAAATCTTAGGCTGTCCAAACAAAGCACGTTCCTCGATGATTGTTGAAGCTCCATGACGGAAGACTACCGTGAAATCGTCCGCAACTCCGGCAACCTATCCGGCCTATCCCCCACCCGCGGCGGCGCTACCCCTTCCAGCACGAAGCGGCTGAGGTCGCGGGTGAGGGCGGGGATCAGGCCCTCCTGGTGGGCGGCCTGGTCGCGGGCGGCAATCTCGGCGGCGAGGGCGGGGAAGGTGCGCGCGGCGCGGTGCACGGCGCCGGGCTCCAGCGCGCGGCCCTCGGTGCGCAGCGCGTCGCGATAGTCCTCCACGGTCATGCGCCATGGGCTGGCGGCGCCGGGGTAGCGCGCCAGCACCTGCGCCGCGATCTCCAGCCCCTTAGCGTCGAAGTCGCCGCCGTAGAACAGGTGCGCGCCGCGCTGCACCAGCGCGTCCAGCAGCGCCTTGTCCGCCAGGTTCAGGTTGCCGTTGGTGCAGACGAGCGTGGGATGGCTCTCCGGCACGAACTGGCGCACGTGCTTGATGAGCGCCGCCAGCACCGTCGGGTTCTCCACCACGAACGCCACGTTCCGCCACGCTCGTACGTCGCCGCCGATCCCGCCCAGCGTGTTGAGCGTGAACGGCCGGTCGATTCCCTCCCGCCGTAGCTCCCGCAGGTACGGCGTGTCCCCGTCCAGGCCGAAGGTGTCCACGCGCACGGAGATGGGGTCGCGTGCGATCCCCGCCGCGGAGAGCAGGTTCAGCTTCCACGCGGCGGAGCCGCGGTCCTCGCGCGCGGCGGTTTCGGGAAAGGTGAAGGCCAGCGCTCGGATGAGCAGCGCGTGCGCCGGCCGGCCCGCGTCCAGCCCGTGCGCGTCGCCCGTGACCTGGTTGGCCAGCTCCGCCAGGTAGACGGGCGGACCGCCGGGCGCGGGGAGGCGATGGAAGGCGAGCGCCACGGCGCGAATGCCGTCCAGCAGCGCCTGCTCGCCCCAGCGGGTTGCGTCCGCGCGCAGCTCGGATTCCGCGGCGTGCATCCATCCCAGCACGCGGCTGTACGCCTCCGGCGAGATGCCGAGCGACGGCAGCAGCTCGAAGCAGCGGCGGACGGCGCGCTCGCGGCTGGCGATCCGGCGCTCGCGCTCCTCCCTTGGCCGCGGGATGGGGGCGCCGCGGTGGAGCTCGATCGCCTCCGCCAGCGAGCAGTGGAAGGCGCTCTGCTCGCGCAGGCGCTGATCGATGTCGCGCACGGCGATGGTGCGGCCGGGCTCCACCCATCTGCCGATCAGGTCCTGCAGCGCGTCCGCTTCGTCGCGCGACTGGATGGTCACGCGCCCCTTCGGCTCGCGGTTGCGGACGAGCGAGGCGTGCAGCTCATCCAGCAGCCGCGCGAAGTGCTTGTTGCGCAGCAGCGTCAGCAGGTCGCGCCGCAGGTCAGGATGCATGCCCGGCTCCCATGGATTCGTCCCTATTCCCTATTCCCTATTCCCTGTGCAGTCTCCATCTCGATCAACTCGTCCCCGATGAACTCGTAGCGGCGCACACCGTCCCACAGGCTGAGCGTGGGGGCGACGGTCACGCCGTCCGTCAGCATCTCGTACGTCGCGGAGCCGCGCACCTCGGCGCCGAGCGCGGTGGCCTTTTCCGTCGCCATGATCCAGCAGAAGTCCAGCTCTGTGAGCAGCGAGTAGATCTCCGCGGCGTTGCGGTCGTCCACGCCGGCGAACGCCTCGTCGAAGCCGACGAGCCGCGGCGCCGCGCGGTCCGCGGAGGCCAGGCGCGCGCTCACGGCGGCGATCAGCGGCAGCAGCAGGTCCAGCGTGCGCCGGCCGCCGCTCCCCTGGCCATACAGCCGGCGCGTGAGCGGCATCCACCGGCCGGATTCGTCCTTGCGCTGGACGGTGAGCGTGTACCACTGCGTGTAATTCACCATCCGCAGCAGCGCCGTGCGGTAGTCCTCCAGCAGCTGGTGGTCGCGGTTCCGGCGGCGGATGTCGGACACCATGGTCCGGAAGATCTCCAGCAGCTCCTCGCGCCGCGCCTCGTCCAGGGCGATGCCGCGCTGGGTGAGCAGGTCGTCCAGCCGGCGCGGGTCGAACGCGTCGGCGGCGTCGCGGGTGCGCACGTCCCAGTGCAGGCGCATGATGCCGCCCTTGAAGAGCCGCATCCGCCCCAGGATGCCGTTGATGTCGCTCACCCAGTGGCGCGTGTTGCGGATGGCGTCGCGGATTGCGTCCACCACGTCGCGCAGCATCAGCTGCTCGATCAGCCGGCGGTCCTCCTCTTCCAGCAGCGTCTCGTTGCGCGCCTGCTGCTCCTCCAGCGTGCGGTACAGCTCGTCCAGCCGCATCGCGCCCAGCTCGTGGGTAAAGCGCAGGATGTCGCCGTCCAGCGTGGGGCTCATCTCCTCGAACGCGCCGCGCGCCCGGACGAACGCGTTCTGCAACTCCTCGTGCGCGCGCCTGGCCTCGTCGTCGATGGATGCGGGATCCACGTCGTGGAGGATGCGCTGCATCGCCTTCGGCAACCCGGACCTGCGCGCGTCCTCCCCGTACTCGTCCAGCGTGGCGGGATACGCCTCGATGCGCTCGCGGAACTCATGCTCGGCGGATTGGAGATGGATGAACGCGCTCCGCAGCTGGTCGCGATAGTCCGGCTCCTGCTGCGAGAGCGTTTCGATCTGCCCCGTGTGCTTGTCGATTGAACTCTTTGCCTGCTCGTCCTGCGTTTTGATGGCCTCCAGCCGCTGCTCCAGGTCACGGATCTCCGCCGCCAGCGCCTCGCGGCCCACGCTCGCGCGCGACAGCTGCTCGTTGAGCGCGGCGATCTGCGCGTCCAGCGTCTGCACGCGCACGTTCGCCTGGGCGATGCGGGGCGCCAGCTCCTCGATCTGCAGCCGCAGCGCGTCGTGGGCGCGGGTGCGGGCGGCGTAGGCGCGGCGAAGCTCGTCCAGCCGCTCCACGTCCTCGCCGATGGCGCGGACGATGGACAGCACCTCCGCCAGCGCGGCCGCGGCGGCGTCGACGTCGGCGCGCTGACGGCCGCGCAGCCAGGGCGCGTCGTCCGTGGCGCGCTCCAGGGCCGCGTTGCGCTGCTGCAACGCGCGCGTGGCGGTCTCGACGGCCTCCGCGGCCAGCTCGGCGGCGGCGCGGCGCCGCTCGCGCTCATGCTCCTCGCGGCGGACGGCGAGCAGGCGGTCGTGCAGCGTCTGCAGCTGCGGCAGGTCGTGCGCGGCGCGCCACTCGCGGCCGAGCGCCCGCTCGCGCGCCTGCACCGCATCCAGCGCCTCGCCCAGCCGGCCGATCTCCTCGCGCAGCTCCGCCAGCTGGCGGCGGGCTTCCTCGATGCGGCGGCGGCGCTCCTCGCGGCGCGCGGTCTCACCCAGGAAGCGGACGCGCGCCTCCGCCGGAGCCGCGGCGAGGCCGTGCAGCGGACCCAGCCGCCATCCGCCGTCCGCGTCCACCACGCCCACGCCGCCGCCCGCGTCCACCACGCCCACGCCGCCGCCCGCCAACCCCAGCGCCCGCAGCGCGGCCGTGACATCCTCCGCGGACACGTCGGACGATGCGACCGGCACCAGCCAATCCGCCGTCGCGTCCCGACGCGCGCCATCCATCGACGCATCCACCGGCGCGATCCAGCGGTCGCCCAGGCCGTGCGCGTCCAGCAGCGCGCGGACGCGGCCCGTCTCCGCGCGCGGAACGACGAGCGCGTCCAGCAGGCCGGCGTCCAGCAGCGCCGCCTCCACCCGCGACGCCAGCGCCGTATCCGCCGCCAACACTCCCGCGAGATCGACCGCGGCGAACAGCGGTGCGTGGGCGATGCCGTGCTCGCGCAGCAGGCGGCGCGCGGCGGCCTGCGCGGGCGTGCGCTCCGGCTCCACGTCCGGCTCCTGCGACAGGCGCCGCAGCCGCGCATCCACCTCCTCCGCGTCTGCCTGGTGACGACGGCGCACGATGCCGAGCTCCTGCGCCTCCGCCCGCAGCGCCTCCTGCGCTTCGTCGTGCGCCGGCTGGAGCGGGGCGAGCACCGCCGTCGGGCGGCCGGCGGGCTGATACGCCTCGATCGCGGCCAGCACGGCGCCGAACGCATCGTCCGGCACGCGCAGTTCCGCGCACTCCGCCCGCCACGCGGCCAGCGCATCCGCCGCCGCCGCCCGCGCGGAGTCCGCCTCGCGACTGGCCGTGCGGAAGCGGTCGTCCGCGTGGTTCAGCTCGCGCCGCGCGACGTCGCTGGCTTTGCGCGCCGCGTCCAGCTGCCCGCTTGCCGTGGCGACGGCGTCCAGGGCGGCGCGGACGGCGTCGAGCACGGCGCGCCGCTGCTGCGCCTCGCCGTCGATGGACGAGCGGGCCAGGTCCCCCGCGAGTGCGCCGCTTCCGTCGAGGTTCACGGTGCCCAGCGCGTCGCCCGCGAGCGCGGCGCGCTGCTCCAGCGACGGCCAGTGCGCGCGGTGGGCCGCATCCCGCGCGGCCTGCAGCTTCTCGCCGAGCCGGCCGCGCTGCCGCGCCCACGACTGTTCCGCCTCTCCGAGCGCCTTCTGCTCGCGGTCCGCGGCGTCCTGCGTGCGCTTGCGGTCGCCACGGAGCGCCTCGTATGCATCGACGGCAATCCGTTGATCCGCCTGCACTTCGCGCAGCCGGTCCTCGATGTCGAACGCTTCGCTGGCGCGGAACTGCTCCTTGAGGACGGAGAGCGTGCCGCCCTTCTCCGCGCGCTCGGAGGCCAGCTCCGCCCGCACCTCCGTCTGCCGCGCGACCTCCGCGCGGGCGGCGTCCAGCCGGGCGAGCAGGTCCTCGTGCTTCTTCTTTCGATCCGCGTGATCGCGCGACGCCTGCCGGTACGCGGCCGCGGCCTGCCGCGCGCGGGCCAGGACGGCGGCTTCCTGCGGACCCTCCAGCTCGCGTGCGACGGACAGCTGGTCGTGCAGGCGCTTCAGCTCCTCCTCGATCGTATCCAGCCTGGAGAAGACTTCCGACGCCGCGTCGATCTTGTCGGACTGGATGGGCGGAAGCGACTCCTTGAGCAGCGCCTCCACCTTCTTCGGGTTGAGCCCCTCGCCCAGCTTGGGCGTGCGGACCACGTGCAGCATCTCCAGGAAGCGCTCGTAGTCCTCCACCGTCTGGAAGCCGAACAGCGCGTCGTTGACGGCGGACTTGTAGGCGCGCTGGTCGTCCGTGACCTGGCCGTGGCGGCCCAGCCGGTCGCGCAGCTCGCCGGGACGCAGGGGGCGCCCCTTCTCGTGCAGGTGGAACCCACCCTCCTCCACGCGGAAGGCGGAATCCATCACGAAGCCCCAGCGCTCCACCTTCTGGTTGGTCCAGTCGCGCGACGAGCGCAGGCCGATGCCGATGGTGTGAAAGACGCCGGACGCGCCGCGCTCGAACTCCAGGGCGATGTAGGCCGTGCGCTCGCGGTGCCAGCCGGGGCTGCCCTCCTGCGCATCGTCCTTGCCGATGAGGTAGTAGCGGATGGAGCGGTCGTTGCTGCCCATGGTGTCCACCCGGTCGGGGGTGAGCATCATGTCCAGCACCAGGGTGATGGCGGTGACGAGCACGGTGGACTTGCCGGACTCGTTCTGCCCCGTGAGCATCAGGTTGCCGCGGCCGAAGTGGAAGACCTCCGGCTCCTCGAACAGCCAGTAGTTCTGCAGGATGAGCCGGCGCGGCAGCCAGCGGTCCGGATCGCTCGCGTGCATGGCGTCCAGCAGCGCCTGCATGCGCGGCGGCACCCCCGTGAGGCGAAAGAACTCGGCTTGCGTCAACTGGTTGCTCCTCGTGTGATCACCCCTGGCGATCCTTGCTTGCGGGCTGCTCCGTCAGCGTACGATTGAGTACGTGCTTTCTCGGTCAGAAAACGTCGGTCCGAAAACCTCGGTCCGAGAACATTGGACCGAGAAGACGGGACCGTGGCTTCCCGCCTGCAATTTCGTTCCTGTGGCTATTCCAGATCTGGCAGTTGTCCGCGGGGAACGCGCAGTCGGATGGATCGGCTCTGGCCGGGCGTGCGCGAGATCAATTCGGCGGACTCCAGCTTGACGATCATCTGGTGCACAGACGGAGCGCTCACGCCGAAGTAGCGGGCGAAATCCGCCTCCGCCGGCGGGACGCGGTTCAGCCTGGTGTAGTAGTAGATGAACGACAGGTACTGCCCCTGCTTGGGCGTGAACATCGCCTCCTGCTCGTCACGCTCCGCCATCAGTCCTCCGGGTCGTCATCTCGGTCCGACTCCGCCTCGCCGCCGTAGTGGGCGGCCAGGCGCGCGGCGGTGGGGAGCACCAGGTACTGGCCCGGCACGTCCGTGTCGCGCATCAGCCCCCACGCCTTCATCTCCCCCACGATCTCGTCCGCCAGCGCGCTCACCTTCTGCTGCTGCATGGTCTTGCCCCACTTCGCGCCGAAGCGCTTCTGCAGTTCGTCCACGTCCTGCCAGATGCGGCTTTCGTCGATCAGGAAGCACTCGTTGCCGGCGGATACCAGCCGCCCCTGCCGCCGGCGCAGGAGGCCGCAGAAGCAGAGGACGGCGTGCGCCAGGCCGGAGGTGACGGGGATGGGCGTCTGCATGGCGTCGTCGGAGCGCGCGGGGCGCAGGACGCGGGCGTACTCCCGCGTCACCTCCAGCTCCCAGCCGGTCAGGTAGCGCAGGTCCCGCTCCACGCGCGCGCGGCGCTCGGGCTCGTCCAGCAGGCGGAACGCGGCCGGGTCTTCGCGGCGGAAGAGCGCGGGATTGAGGAGGAGCGTGCGGTAGAGGCGGATCTCGTCCGTTCCGTCGGACGGAGCGGGGGAGACGGATGCGGGACGCCCATCCGCCAGCCGCTCCAGCTCCGCAGAAGGAATCCCCACGTGGATGCGCCAGCCGGCCGCGCCCCAGGCGTAGAGCGCGTCACGCTTGCCGTTCCTGTCCGCCCACTCGTCCACGCTGCCGTCCTGCAGGCGAAGGACACCCATCTCCTCCAGTCCGCGCAGGACGCGGCGTGCCGCCAGCCGCTGCGCGTGCGCGTCCCAGTCCAGCCCCGGGTCGCCCGCGGCCGCGCTGCGCAGCCTGATCTCCTCCGCGATCTGGCTGACGGTGAACTTGCGGCCGCCCGTGTGCTCGCCGTACCACAGCACCCAGGCCAGCAGCGCGTAATCGAGCTTCCCCTTCGCCCACGCCAGCCCGTGCGACGCCTCCGCCCGCGCGGGCGTCTTGACCAGCCGTGCGAACTCCGGGTGCGCCTGCACGCGCCATCCCGTCAACCGGCCGAACGTTGACTGCAGCGCGGGTTGATGGCGGCGGATCTTCTCCAGCAGCACCCGGTCGTCCGCGGCGGTGACGATGGGCCGGTCGATGAGCGCCTCCGCGCACAGGCGAAAATCGGCAGCGCGCGCCACGTCGCTGGTGATCATCGCGCGGCCTCCGTGCGGCGCAGGCGAAAGGCGCGGAGGTAGAGGGACCCGTCCGGCGCGGCCACCTCCGCCACGGCCTGCGGATCGTCCGGCGGCAGGATCTCCACGCGGGAGCCGTCCGTCAGGCGCACGTGCCGGTCGGGCGAGCGCAGGCAGTCGCGCACCAGCCGCACCACGCGCGACCGGTCGCCCGCCGAGCGCAGCGTCAGCCCGTCCAGCACCAGCTCGCCCTCGCGGAAGACGGAATCCCAGAACCGCGCCTCCGCCCGCTTCTGCTGCAGCACGCGGGCGCGCAGCTCCGCTTTCTGGAGGGTGCGGTCCTCCATCGGCGTGACGGCGCGGAAGTTCGGGTTGCCGCGGACGCGAGGCCGCAGCTCCACGTCCCACGGCGGCTGCAGCCAGACGGAGGCGTCCGGGTCCAGCTCCGCCGCCGCGTCGGCGCCGTAGGCGCGCATGTGTCTGGGCGTCCCCCAGCCGAACGCGGCGGACGCCAGCCGGTGCGCGTCGTCGTCCGTCGCCGCGCGACGGAAGGCCTGGGCCAGCAGGCGCAGGTCGTGCGCGCGGTTCAGCGCGTTGCGGCGCTCCGTCACCACGCGCTCGATCTGCTCCACCAGCCCGCGGACGCGCGCCGTCGTCTTCGCGTGCAGGATCTCCGCGTCGCCGCCGCGGGCGCTGAAGCCGCGCAGGGAGCGGATCTGCCCCTCGAAAACCGCACGGACCTCCTCCTCCGGCCGCAGGTCGCCCTTGCGCTCGCGCTCGTTGCGGGCGAGGGCGAACGCGAGCCGCGCATCCAGCCCCGCCGCGGCCCAGTCGTCGAACAGGTCGCGCGTGCGCTCCACGAAGTCCTTGAGGCCCAGCGCGAACTCGTCCAGGTAGTCGCGCAGCATCCGCTTGTACTGCAGGAAGAGGACAAGGTCCGCCGCCGTGGGCATGCGGTCGTGCTCCAGCTCGCGCATGTAGCGCAGCGCCTGCTCGCGCAGCTCGCGCCGCGCATCGTCCGCCGCGTTCCACAGCCCCTCCACCTGCCGCAGCGCGTCGTGCGCAGCCCGCGCGGGGTCCAGCTCCGCCAGCACCCGGCCCAGCTCCAACAGCGCGTCGCGCAGCCGGGTGAGGCGAGTGGTGTCCAGCGACCCGCGCGAGCCGTCCTGACGCGACAGGCGGATGAGCATCTCCTCGATCGTCCGCGCCGTCTCGCTGATCTGGTACCGCCGCGCCGCCCGGACAAACTCTTCGATGGTGCGCGCCTGGTTCACGTCCTGCTCCGACGTCAGGACGCCCCACGCCTCCAGCTGCCTGAGGTGCGCCTCGCACTCCTCCTCCGCGTACGCCGGGTGATGCGGATGGTGCTGGCGGATGAACGCGGCCACCTCGCCCGGCCACAGCCATCCCGTTTCGCCGGACTCGTAGCGCTGGTGGAAGAGGCGGACGATGGGGCGGTAGAGCGACGCGTTGGTGGCGACGAGGTAGCTCACCTCGTCCACCTTGCGCATCAGCAGGTCGTCGATCAGCAGGCGTTCCGGGGAGGTGCTCACGGGCAGGCAAAGGCTGAAGGACGCCGAAGGGGACAGTAAAGATATCCGCCGCCGGGGAGCGACACCACCTTCTCCGTTCACTTCGCCCTGCTGTACTCCACGGCCGCGAAACGGGGCGGCTCGTCGCACGGAGCCGCCCCGTACTTCCTGCTCGCGTTCACGGCGGCGGAGGACAGGAGAACGGCCCCGGCTGAGATGCCGGGGCCGTTCTCATCGTCCAACCCGCGCAGGCGGTCAGCTCCTGCGGCGGCGGGCTTCCTGCCGGCGGTCCTCCACGCGCACCATGACCATGCACGCCAGGTAGATCAGGAACGTGACCAGCGCGAACACGCCCATGTGCAGGAACAGGGTCATCACCTCGGCCGGACCACCATGCATCGTCGTGTCT
>DATAAG010000697.1:0-3537 GCA_036260235.1 Longimicrobium sp. | reverse complement strand
CGCGCTCGCGGACGCCCTGCGCACGCTGCTTGCCGATGGCGCCCTGCGTGCTCTGCTGGGCGCGGCGGGCCCCGCGCACGCCCGCGCGCTCTGCGACCCGCGGCGGCAGGCAGAGAAGCTGCGCGCCGCGCTGGCCCGCGTGCTCCCATCCACCCCCGCATGACCGATCCCATCGCCACCACCACGGAGGAACGCGCGCGCCGCAGCCTGGGGGCCAGCGGCGACGCCATCTACCGCATGGTGGAGCGGGCCGTCCGCGCGCGCCACCGCGGGGGCGGCACGCTGGTGGACGTGGGGTGCGGATCGGGGCGCCTGTGGCCGTTCGTGCGCGCGCACTTCGACCGCTACGTGGGCGTGGACGTGGTCCGCTACGACGGCTTTCCCGCCGACGGCGAGTTCCACGCGCTGGACCTGGACCGCGGCGAGGCGCCGCTGCCGGACGGGGTGGCGGACGTGGCGGCGGGGGTGGAGACCATCGAGCACCTGGAGAACCCGCGCGCCTTCCTGCGCCTGCTCTCCCGCCTCGTCCGCCCCGGCGGATGGGTGATCGTCACCACGCCCAACCAGCACAGCCTGCTCAGCAAGTCGCGCTTCGTGCTGCGGGGCGAGCACGCGGCGTTCACGGACTCGTCGTATCCCGCGCACATCACCGCGCTGCTGGCGGTGGACCTGCGGCGGATGGCGGCGGAGTGCGGGCTGGTGGACGTCGCCATCGAGTACAGCGGCCGCGGACGGGTGCCCTCCACCGGGACGCACTGGCCGGCGGCGCTGTCGCGGGCCTTTCCCCGCGCGCTCTCCGACAACCTGCTGCTGGCGGGGCGCAAACCGGATGGATGAGGCCCTGCCCCCCGCGCCGGCCTGGTTCCGCGCCGCGCGCGCCGTCGTCCGGCGGCTGCCGGCGGGGCGCTTTCGCGCCTTCGAGCGGCTGAGCCGCGTCCGCATGGCCCCGTTCGAGGACCGGCTGGACGGCGAGGTGGGCGGGTGGCGCTACGGGTGCGACCTGCGCAACGTGATCGCGCGCGAGGCGTGCCTCACGGGGCGGACGGCGCCCGCGGAGACCGCCGTCGTGCGCGCGGGGCTCCCCCCCGGCGGCACCTTCGTGGACGTGGGCGCCAACTGGGGGTACTTCACCCTGGTCGCCGCGCACGTGGTGGGTCCGCGGGGGCGCGTGGTGGCGCTGGAGCCGGACCCGCGGGTGCACGCGGAGCTCTGCGCGAACGTGGCGCGGAACGGAATCCGCACCGTGACCGTGCTGCCGGTGGCGGCGGCGGACCGCGCCGGCGAGGCGGTGCTCCGCGGCTACGGGGAGGCGGACCGCAACCGCGGCGTCAGCTCCCTGGTGGCCGCGCCGGCGGGAGCGGCGGCGTTCACCGTCCGCACCGCGCCGCTGGACGACCTGCTGGACGGGCTTTCGGTCGGGTCCGTGGACCTGGTGAAGATCGACGTGGAGGGCGCGGAGGAGCTGGTGGTGCGGGGGATGGCGCGGGGAATGGCGGCGGGACGGTACCGGCGAATCCTCGTCGAATTGCACCCGGGCCAGCACCCGGATGGCGCGCGGCTGGGAGAAACGATGTACCGGATGATGGACGAGGCGGGATACCGGGGCGAGTGGATCGACACGGGGCCGGAGGCCGAGCGCGAGGCGCTGTACGGCCGCGCGGCGCCCGGCCCGCGGCTGCGCCCGGTCCGCGGGGACGAGCCGCTGGGCCCGTGGCCGCACCAGCTGTGGACGCTGGCCGGGAGCGGATCCCGGTGAACACCGTCGCCCGCCCCCTGCCGTACCCCGCGTACTACGGACGCCCCCGCCCGCGGAGCGGCGTCTTTCCGTGGGTGCCGGCGTTCATCGTCTTCCAGCTCCTCTGCCAGCTCGTCCTCATCATGGGCGACATCGGCTGGGCGCGCATGGCGGTGCGCATGGCCGCGTTCGGCGCCAGCCTGGCGCTGCTGGTGGCGCTGCGGGGACGGGGCTCGGCGCACCCCGCCTCGGGGCCGGGGGTGCTGGCGCTCGCGGTGCTGGCCATCTGCGTCTTTCACCCGGAGACGCGGGGGCTGACGGCGGGGGTGGCGCAGGTGGCGCTGTACGCCGCGGTGATGGCGCCGCTCTTCTGGGTGCCGCGGCTCACCAGCATCGACCTGGCGATGCTCCGCCGCGCGGTCCTCATCCTCTGGGCCTTCCACTCGCTCAGCGCCAGCCTGGGGGTGCTGCAGGTCTACCGCCCCGGCACCTTCCAGCCGCCGGTCTCGGCGGTGGTGGAGTCCAAGGGCGAGGGGTACATCGAGTCGCTCAAGATCACCACCGCCGACGGCCGGCGCGTCTTCCGGCCGATGGGGCTCACCGACGTCCCCGGCGGGGCGGCCATCTCCGGCCTGTACGCCGTGCTCCTGGGCGTGGGCTTCTTCCTCACCCGCCGCACGCCGGGGGTGATGGCGGCGTCGCTGGCCAGCGTGGGGCTGGGCGTCGCCTGCCTCTACCTTTCGCAGGTGCGCGCGCTGGTGGTGATGACGGGGATCAGCCTGGCCGCGGTGGCGGGGATCCTGGTGTGGCGGCGCGACGTGCGGCGGCTTTCCACCCTGGTGCTATCGCTGGGGGTGATGGTGGCGGTGGGCTACGTGGCGGCGCGCAACATGGCGGGCGCGGACGTGAGCAACCGCATGGCCACGCTGGTGCGCAACCGGCCCACGCAGGTGTACTACGAGAACCGCGGGCGCTTCCTGGAAGACGCCATCTTCAAGACGCTCCCCGACGCCCCGTTCGGCGAGGGGCTGGGGCACTGGGGGATGATCGCCACCTACTTCGGCGGCGGCGGGGCGCCCACCAAGAACATCTGGGTGGAGATCCAGTGGGCGGGGTGGATCGTGGACGGCGGCGCGCCGCTGCTGCTCACCTACCTGCTGGCGCTGGCGGTCACCCTGGCGGCGGCGTGGCGCATCGCCCGGGCGCGGGCGCCCTCGCCCGAGGCGCACGACCTGCCGTTCTGGGGGGCCATCGTGCTGGCGTACAGCGTGGGCGCCGCGGCGCTCACCTTCTCGTACCCCATCTTCCTCTCGCAGTCCGGGATGGAGTTCTGGCTGCTGAACGCCACCCTGTTCGCCGCGGCCCGCCACGCGCGGCAGGCGGCGGCGGGCGGGCGCGCGGCGCGGTGAGGCCCTGGGTGATCGTGGCCGGGGACTTCGTGCGCACCGGCGGGATGGACGCGGCCAACCACGCCCTCGCCGGCTTCCTGGCGCGGAGCGGGACCGAGACGCACCTGGTGGCGCACCGGGTGGCGGACGACCTCGCCTCGGAGCCGAACGTCCGCTTCCACCCCGTCCCGCGCCCGCTGGGCTCCCACACCCTGGGCTTTCCCCTGCTGGACCGGGCGGGGCGCCGCGTGGCGCGCGCGCTGGCGGGGCGCGATCCCGTCGTGCTGGCCAACGGGGGCAACTGCCGCGCGGGGAACGCCGCCTGGCTGCACTACGTCCACGCGGCGTACGCCCCGCGGGTCGCCGGGCAGCCGGCGCGGCGGATGGCGGCCGCCGCCGCGCGCGCCCGGGCCC
>DATAAG010000696.1:0-24339 GCA_036260235.1 Longimicrobium sp. | reverse complement strand
TGGAGCGGCCGGGGAGCACGCGGCGCTCCAGCACGGCCGTGGTCCTGGCCGTCGTCGTCGCCCTGATCGCCATCCTGGGCGCGGTGGGGTGGCTGGCGTTCTCGGTGGCGCGGGTGGTCTGGCTGGCGATCACCTGAGTGGCCTCTACTCCCCCACGGGTTCACACGGGCAGGGGAGGATGTGGAACGATGCTCGCCCCCACTCTGGACGCGAGGGCGGGGGCGAGCTTTCAAGCCTGTAACCTGTAACCTGTAACCTGTAACCTGTAACCTGTCCCCTGTAACCTGTCCCCTGTAACCTGTCCCCTGTAACCTCTCAGCGGCTGGAGCCCGCCGGGGGCATGGGAACGCTGCGGTCGCCGGGGCGGTTCTCCATTCCGCCGGGGCGGTTCTCCATTCCGCCGGACCGGCTGCTGTTCATCGCGTCCTCCCGTCCCGTCTGGCCCGGGCTCTCGAACGTCTCGCGCTGGGTGATCTGGCCGCCGTCCTCGCGCTCGCGCTCCGTCACCGGTCCGCCGCGCAGCCCCTCGCGCTCCACGCCGTCCTCCTGCATTCCTTCCCGCTCCACGCCTCCACCCTGCAGTCCCTCGCGCTCCACCCCGCCGCTCCCCTGCAGCCCTTCCCGCTCCACCGGCGCCTCGTCCATCCGCTGCTCCACCATGGCCGGGTTCACGTCGCTCTGGCTCTCGCGATCCTGCATGTCCACCTCCCCGTGCGTTGGTAAGATCCGTCCCGCCTCTTCGTTGCAGCCGTCGCAAGCCGCAGGCCGGGCAGGATTTACCTCGCGCGGACACGCACGACGTTACCAGGACGGTAATGCACGCTCTTGACGCGGGGAGGGAAGGGGCGTTACCATTCTGGTAAATGCAGCACAGCGATGACGGGAGGATACGGGAGAGAATGTGCGCATCATCACCGAAACGCGGCTCACGGCATTCTGGAGAGAGCACCCGGACGCGGAGACTCCGCTCAAGGCGTGGCGCCGGCTCATCAGGAGCGCGGAGTACACCACGCCCCACGAGGTGAAGCGGGACTTTCCCGCCGCGGACTTCCTGCGGGCCGGCGTGACCGTGTTCGACATCGGCGGCAACAAGTACCGGCTGGTGGTCACCATGCGGTACGACCTCCAGCGCGTGTACATCCGGCACGTGCTCACGCACGCCGAATACGACCGCAAGAGCCGGAGCGGCGACCTGTGATGCTCCGCGGCAACCACATGGAGGGTAATGCGATGAAGACCGTGCTCGACTTTCCCACGCCGCACGTGCTGCGCAGCAGCACCGAGTACGATGCCGCGGTGGCGGAGATCGACCGGCTGCTGGACGCCGATCCG
Source organism: Longimicrobium sp. (assembly GCA_036260235.1). Lineage (GTDB taxonomy): Bacteria > Gemmatimonadota > Gemmatimonadetes > Longimicrobiales > Longimicrobiaceae > Longimicrobium. Next base: position 23,007 of record DATAAG010000696.1, on the reverse strand, counting down.
CAGCCCGGCACCGGCGACTACGACCGGCTGGAGCTCCTGTCGCTGCTGGTGGAGGACTACGAGGCCCGCCACAACCCCATCGACGACAGCGACCTTACGCCCCAGCAGGTGGTCGACTTCGTCCTGGAGCAGCGCGGCATGACCCGCGCCGAGCTGGCGCCGCTGATGGGCGGCCGCAGCCGCGTGTCGGACTTCTTCAACGGCCGCCGCGCCCTTTCGAAGGGCCAGATCGAGGCGCTGCGCAAGCATCTCCGCATCCCCGCGGATTTGCTTTTCTAGGCACCCGCCTCTTTGGGGCCAGCTACCACGCGCCTCCGCTCGCCCCCTGGCGGGAAGCGTGATCGATGGATTCCACCCTCGTGGAGATCCGGGGCTGTATCGCCTCGCCGGGCCCTCACCCGCGGCTTGGCGCCGCACCCTCTCCCGCAAGCGGGAGAGGGGGTACACTGCTTTCCAGCACGGGCTCAAGGCCCTGCCGTACGCCTTATCACCCGCTTTCTCGCGCCGCGCTGTAGCCGCTCGTGGTGCAGTCAGCGCAGGCGGACTTCGCATTTCCAGCGGCGAATTCATTCGCTCCGGCGGGTCCGCGTGAGCATCAATCGCCAGGCGCCAACGCTGCCCACGCGCACTCCATCACTCCATCACTCCATCACTCCATCACTCCATCACTCCATCACTCCATCACCCCATCACCCACCAAGGTGGCATCCCGGCCGCCAACACTGTATCTATATACGCCAGACCAACCTGCGAACCAGCGGAGCAGAACGCTTTGCCAAGACCGTCCATCCGGTTCGACCGGGAGCTGTGGGCCCGCCGCGCGCGCGACGCTTGGACGCGCCTGCGCGGCGCCTGGGGCGACCGGCAGGAGCGCAAGATCGTCATCGGGCTGGCGGCGCTGTCGCTGGCCTCGTGCGGCACCGGCGGCGTGGTGGCCGCCTGGACGCGCGCCTGCGCCGGCACCTGCCCCACCGCCGAGAACATCCAGAACTTCGCCCCGCGGCAGGCCAGCCTGGTGCTGGACGCGCGGGGCGCCGTGCTGGGCCAGTTCTACCGCGAGCGCCGCACCGTCATCGACATCGACTCGCTGCCGGCGCACGTGCCCATGGCCTTCGTGGCCATCGAGGACCGCCGCTTCTTCGAGCACGAGGGGGTGGACCCGGTGCGGATGATCGCCGCCGTGCGCGACAACATCATCCGCGGCTGGGGCGGCCCGGGGGGCAGCACCATCAGCATGCAGCTGGCCCGCAACCTCTTTCCCCAGCAGCTCCCCGCCAGCGAGACCAGCGTGCGCCGCAAGGTGGCCGAGATCAAGCTGGCCATGGAGATGGAGCGCCGCTTCGAGAAGCGGCACATCCTGGAGCTGTACCTGAACCACATCTACCTGGGCTCCGGATCCTACGGGGTGGAGGCCGCCGCCCGCACCTACTTCGGCAAGCCCGCGAAGCAGCTCACCTACCTGGAGGCGGCCACGCTGGCGGGCCTGCCCCAGGCCCCCAGCGCCTACGACCCGCGCCGCCACCCGGAGCGCGCGGAGCGGCGGCGCAACGTGGTGCTGGACGCCATGCTGCGCGAGGGCGTCATCACCCGCGCGCAGGCGGACGAGGGAAAGCGCACCCCGCTGGCGCTGGCGCCGCCCGGCGGCGCGCTCGGCGCCCCGTACTTCGTGGAGGCGGTGCGGCGCGAGCTGGAGGCGCGCTTCGGCGAGCTGCTGTACACGGGCGGGCTGCGCATCCACACCGCCATCGACCCCGTGCTGCAGCGCACGGCCGAGCAGGGGCTGGAGGAGCACCTGCGGCAGATCGAGCGCGGCACCTACGGCGGCTTCCGCGGCCCCTCCTACGAGCGGTTCACCGCCGGGCTGGAGCCCGGGCAGGCGGTGACCCACACGCCGTACCTGCAGGGGATCGTCGTCGCGATGGACCCGGCGACGGGGCTGGTGCGGGCGATGGTGGGGGGGCGCGACTTCCGGCAGTCGCAGTTCAACCGCGCCACGCAGGCGCTGCGGCAGCCGGGGAGCGCCTTCAAGCCCTTCGTCTACGCCGCCGCGCTGGAGAACGGGCGCTCGCCCATCTCCGGGATCTCCGACGGCCCGCTGACGCTCACCATCGGCAACGAGGTGTGGTCGCCCAAGAACTACGACGGCAGCTACGGGGGATGGACCACCCTGCGCTCCGCGCTGCGCAACTCGCGCAACCTGGCCACCATCCGGCTGGGGCGCGAGACGGGGATCGAGAAGGTGCGCGACGTAGCCGCGCGCACGGGGCTGCAGACGCGCATCCCCGGCTACCCCTCCGTCTACATCGGCTCGGCGGCGGTGTACCCCATCGACATGATGGCCGCCTACGCCGCCTTCGCCAACGGCGGATGGCGGGTGGAGCCGCGCTACGTGGTGCGGGTGGAGAACCACCGCGGCGAGCTGCTCTGGGCCCCCGCGCCCGAGCCGCGGCGCGCGGTGGAGCCGGGGATCGCCTGGATCTTGACCGACATGCTGCGCGAGGTGGTGGACCGCGGCACCGGCTACCTGGCCCGCGACCCGGGGGTGGGCGGGCTGTCGTACGAGATCCCCGCCGCGGGAAAGACGGGGACCACCAACGACGCCACCGACGTCTGGTTCGTCGGATACACGCCGGAGCTGCTGGCGGGGGTGTGGCTGGGCTTCGACAACCCGCGGCCGATCGGGAGCGGCGCCACGGGAGGCACGCTGGCCGTCCCCGTCTGGGCCAGGGTGATGCGCGCGGCGTACGCCAACCGCAAGCCGCCGGAGCCGTGGAAGCGTCCGCCGGACGTGGTGATGCGGCGCGTGAGCGGGGGGCGGGTGCTGGCGGAAGGGTGCGGCGGCGGCACGCCGGACTACTTCGCGGCACGGCACGTGCCCGATGGCTCGTGCCCGCAGCCATCCGCCGAGCCCCAGTTCGTGGATCCCACGCCGGAGCTGCCCGGGCGCCCGGTGTTCCCCGGGCAGAAGCGCGAGCCGCGCCCCGAGGACTTCATCACTCCCGGGGAGGGCGAGCGGCGGTGACCCGATAGCACTCCCCGGAGCAGGACGAGAAAGATGAAGCGCAGGTTAACGATCGCCCTCGGCGTCTTTCTCGTCCTGGCCCTGGCCGGCTTCGGCTGGCTCTGGTTCGGCCCGTGCGGGCTGGGGGGGTGCGCCCCGGTCCGCGAGCTGGAGCGGTACCAGGCGGAGGGCTCGCAGCTCTTCGACCGCCAGGGCCGCCCCTTCGGCACCCTGGCCAGCGTCAACCGCCGCATCGTTCCGCTGGACTCCCTTCCCGAGTACCTGCCGCAGGCGGTCCTGGCCGTGGAGGACCGCCGCTTCTACCAGCACGGCGGGGTGGACTGGAAGCGCTTCCTGGGCGCGCTCGTGCGCAACGTGCGCGCGGGGGGCGTGGAGGAGGGCGGCAGCACCATCAGCATGCAGCTGGCCCGCAACCTCTTTCCCGACCAGCTGGACTACCGCGACCGCTCCATCCGCCGCAAGGTGCTGGAGGTGCGGGTGGCCCGGCAGATCGAGCGCGAGTTCGACAAGCGCAAGATCCTGGAGCTGTACCTGAACCACGTCTATCTGGGCGAGGGCGCCTACGGGGTGGACGCGGCCGCGCAGACCTACTTCGGCAAGCCGGCGCACCGGCTCACGCTGGCGGAGGCGGCGCTCATCGGCGGGCTGCCGCAGTCGCCGTCGCGCATCAACCCCCGCGAGAGCCGCCAGCTGGCCCGGCGCCGCCGCGACCTGGTGCTGCGGGAGATGGCGGAGGCCGGCTACATCACGCGGCAGCAGGCGGACGAGGCGATCGCCGAGCCGATCCGCCTGGCCCGGCGCACCGACGGGGGCGGCCGGCGCGGGTCGTACTTCATCGAGCGGGTGCGGCGCGAGCTGGAGGAGCGGGTGGGGCCGGAGTTCTACACCTCCGGGCTGCGCGTCTACACCACGATGGACCCCGCGGCCCAGCGCGCGGCAGAGGAAGAGGTGGCGCGCCAGGCCGATGCCATCGAGGCGGGCCGCTTCGGCGCGTACCGCCATCCCACGTACCCGGAGGCGAAGGGCGAGACGGACGAGGGGATGACCGCCTATCTGCAGGCGGCGGCGGTGGTGATGGACGCCCGCACCGGCGCCGTGCGCGCGCTGGTGGGGGGGCGCGACTACGACGACAGCAAGTTCGACCGGGTGTGGCAGGGGCTGCGGCAGCCCGGCTCCGCCTTCAAGCCCTTCGTCTACCTGACGGCGCTGGAGCGCAGCATTCCGCCCACGCGCAGGATGCAGGATGCGCCCGTGCGGCTGGTGCTGGCCGGCGGGGAGACGTGGGAGCCGCGCAACTACACGGGGCGCTACGACGGGCCCATCACCGTGCGCGAGGCGCTCACGCGCTCCAAGAACACGGTGACGGTCCAGCTGGCGCAGGAGCTGGGGATGCCCAGCGTGATCCAGACGGCGCGGCAGATGGGGATCACCACCCCCATCCCCAACGTCCCCGCCACGGCGCTGGGGGCGGCGGAGGTGCGGCCGATCGACCTGGTGCGGGCCTACGCCGCGCTCGCCTCGGGCGGGTGGCTGCCGGAGCCGCACGTCATCGAGCGCATCGAGGACCGCCACGGAACGGTGCTCTACCGGGCGGAGCCGCAGCGCGACCGGGTGGTGGACCCCGCGGCGGCCTTCGTCCTCACCACCATGCTGCGCGACGTGGTGGACCGCGGCACGGGAACGCCGGTGCGCGCGGCGGGCTTCCGCGCCCCCGCGGCGGGAAAGACGGGGACCACGAACGGCGCCACCGACATCTGGTTCGTGGGGTACACCCCGGAGCTGGTGGGCGCCGTCTGGTTCGGGCTGGACCGGCCCCAGACCATCGTGCGCGAGGCGTCGGGCGGTACCATCGCGGCGCCGGTGTGGGGACGGATGATGAGCCGCATCGCGCGCGGCTCCCCCGACTTCCCCATGCCGCGCGGGGTGGTGACGGAGACGGTGGACCGGGCGACGGGGTTCGTGATCGACCCCGCCTGCCCGGCGCAGGGGGAGACGTACACCGAGTACTTCGTCCACGTGCGCCCGCCGCGGCCGTACTGCTACCCGGGGAACCCGTACCCCGCGATGGCGTTCGACACGATGTTCACGGACGAGGAGGTGGGCGCGTACGCGTACGACTACGAGGGGTACGACCCCGACACCGTGGGCGTGGGCGACCTGAAGAGCCGGGGGATCGACTGGCCGGAGCTGGAGGAGCGCCGCCGCCGCGGCGACACCCTGACCCGCCCGCTCCCCGGCAGCGTGGAGCCGCTCCCCCGCGCGGGCGACCGGGTGCCGCCGCCCGCGACGACGACGCGCCCGCCGCCGCGGCGCGACCCCGTCGCGCCCCCGCCGGTGGAGCCGGACGAGCCGCCGGAGCCCGAGCCGCCGCCGCCGCGCGAGCGCCCCGAGCCGCGCGTCCTGGGCGAGCCGGTGCAGCCGCCGCCCACCGACAGCGCCCGCGCCGGGGCGGGCGGGAGCGGGTAGGACGGGAAAGTGAAACTCCCGGCGCCTTCGGGGGTTGTAAACGGGCGCCGCGCTCCGGCTGGGGGCGCGGCGCTCCGTTGCACCATCCCGGGAGCCGTTCACTTGCTGGGTTCCATTCGCTGGGCCGCGGCGCTCGCCGCCGCGGTCACCACGCTGCCGCTCACCGCCGTTGCGCAGGTGCAGCAGAGGCCCACGGCCACCGAGGTGCCCGGCACCCGGAGCATGGCGCCTCCGCGTGCCGGCGCGCGCGAGAACGTCATCAACTGGTACGGCGAGCTGCAAAGCATCAGCAGGCACCTGCAGCGCGTGCACGACAACGCCCTGCGGCGGGACCCGGCGCTGCGGCAGGCGCGCGAGCGCTTCGTGCAGGCGATGCAGCGCGCCATGGACGCGGCGGACCCCGATCTGCCGCGCCTGGCCGAGCGCGCGGAGCGCATGCCGGCGGAGATGGAGGCCGCCCGCCGCCGCGGCGACGTGGACCGCATGCAGGCGCTGGAGCGCGAGAGCGCGCAGATCCAGGCGCGCTTCATGAGGGTGCGCGCCGCGGTGCTCAACCAGCCGGACATCGCGCGGCAGGCGCACGCCTACGAAGAGATGCTGCGCCGGCGGATGGTGCAGCTCGAGCCGCTCACCGAGAGCCTGCTGGCCCGCAGCGCCGAGCTGCAGCGCCTGCTGCAGTCCGCGCTGGGCCCGCAGCAGCCCCGGTAGCGGATCGCGGGACGATGATCGACGGCCTCCGCCCACCCGAGCGGAGGCCGTTTTCGTGATGGAGTGATGGAGTGATGGAGTGATGGAGTGATGGAGTGATGGAGTGATGGAGTGATGGAGTGATACCAGATCCGGGAAAAGAAAGAACCTCACGCAGAGTCAGCAGGGGGAGCAGAGTTGTCCCGTGCACAGGGCAAACTCTGCTCACTCTGCTGACTCTGCGTGAGGCATTCTTTTTCAGGATTCGGTATGATTCCGACGCTGCTGGATGGCTGGTCCGACAACAACCTCCCCCAGGGGTTTTTGGGGGAGGTGGGCGAGTAATGCGAGCCCGGAGGGGGCGTTCCCCTCGCGCTGAGCCCCGCCGAAGCGCACGAATGCTCCCCTCTCCGCGAGGAACGGGCGGGGCGAGGGCCGGGCGGAGCCGGCCTCACCGCATCTCGTCCAGCATCTCGCCGATGACGCCGAGGGCGTGGTCCGCCTGCTCGTCCGTCAGCACGAAGGGCGGGGAGAGCGAGAGGACGTTGCCGTGGATCCCGCCCCCCAGCAGCAGCACGCCCCGCCGCAGCCCCTCCACCACCAGCCGCCCCGCCAGCTCCGGCCCCGGCTCGCGCGTCTCGCGGTCGCGCACCATCTCCATCCCGATCATCATCCCCCGGCCGCGCACCTCGCCCACGTGCGGGTGGTCGGCCGCGAGCTCCGCCAGGCGCGACATCATCCGCCCGCCCACCTCCGCGGAGCGCTCCACCAGCCGCTCCTCGCGCAGGACGGAGATGGACGCCAGCGCGGCCGCGCATCCCACCGGGTGGCCCAGGAAGGTGGAGGTGTGGATCGCCTCGCCTGTCGACTTCGGCCAGTGCTCCATCACCGCGTTCGTGCCGATGCAGGCGGAGAAGGGAAAGCCGCCGGTGAGCCCCTTCCCCACCACCATCACGTCCGGCGCCACGCTCCAGTGCTCGCACGCGAACCAGCGGCCGGAGCGGCCGAACCCCGTATAGATCTCGTCCAGCATCAGCAGCAGCCCGCGCTCGTCGCAGATGCGGCGCAGGCCGGGAAGAAAGCCGTCCGGCGGAACGACGTCGCCGCCGCGCGCCTGGATCGGCTCCACCAGGATGGCGCCGATCCCCTCGGAGGCGGAGCCGGGTGCGTCCAGCGTGTGCTCGATCAGGCGCAGCGTGGCCGCGCACACCTCCTCCGGGTCGGGTCCGAAGGGGGATCGGTAGGGAGACGGATAGGGGACGAAGACGGCGGCAGACCCCAGCTGCGCGGCGAAGGGCGCGCGGAAGTCCTCGCGGCCGGAGACGGAGAGCGCGCGGTAGGTGAGGCCGTGGTAGCTGCCATGGAACGAAAGCACACGGGGTTTTCCCGTGGCGATCATCGCCGTCTTGAGCGCCGCCTCCACCGCCTCCGCGCCGGAGCTGGCCAGCACGCTCTTCGCCAGCCCCCCCGGCGCCACCTCCGCCAGCGCGCGGAGGAGGTCCACCTTGACCGCGGGCGGATGCACGTCGCCCATTCCGTGCAGCAGGCGCTCCGCCTGCCGCTGCACCGCCTGCACGATGCGCGGGTGCGCGTGCCCGGGCCCGGCCACGGCGAAGGCGGCGGTCAGGTCCACGTACACGTTGCCGTCCACGTCGCGCACGTTGGCGCCGCGCGCCCGGTCCCAGAACACGGGAAAGTCGTCCGCCAGGTAGGTGACGTTGGGCGATTCCCAGCGCGCCAGCTCCGCCGCCAGCGCGCGCGAGCGCGGCCCCGGCGGAGGCACGGTGACGGAAGGCAGCAGGTGTCCGAGCTCGGGCAAGGAACGAGATCGAGGAAAGAAGAAATCGTAAGTACTCAAAAGTACTCACGATTGAGTTTGCTGCGGCGGAACCTTCCGGGCAAGCGACGGAGGGCAACCACCGCGCCCGGCGGTTGAAACCGCTGCTGGAAAATCACGAAGTCCGCCTGCGCGGACTGGGTCGCGGCGTACCGGGCACGAAACAATCTCCCCTCTCCCGCGCAGTTTGGGGGAGAGGGGGCGGGGGTGAGGGCACAAGCGATCAGACGGAGGCGCCGGCGCTCTCGGGGGAATCGGGGACGGGCTCGGCGGGGCGGCGCAGCTTCTGGGTGAGGTCGGCGATCAGCAGCTGGGTGAAGGCCAGGGAGACCAGCCGCCCTTCGCCGCCGTCCTCGTCCTGGTAGGTGCCGAAGCCGCCGGCGGGGTACGTCTCGGGAAAGCGCTCCTGCCCCCAGGCATCCACCAGCTCCTGCGGCAGCCCGGGGTCCAGGCGCACCACCAGCTCGCCCCCGTCCGCCTCTTCCATCGTCACCGCGTCGCCGAAGCGCCCGGCGATGCCGTTGGTGCGCACCGCCTGGGCGGCGGCGCGCCGCAGGACGAGCGTCGTGCGCACCTGGCTGTCGGGCGCATTCCATTCCGGCACCTCGTAGCGCACCACCAGGTCGGCGCGGTCCGCCTGCGGCAGCACGTACAGCTTGCTGTCCAGCAGGTGCCGGGCGATGCTCTTGAGCACCTCTGCCTCGCTGTACCCGCGCGACTTGGTGTCGCGGCGCAGCTTCCAGCGAAAGAGCAGGTCCGGCTCGGGGTACAGGAACGCCGCCAGGTCGTACGCGGCGCGCAGCTCCTCGGTGGGAAAGCCCAGCAGGCCGCGGACGATCACCACCTCCTCCGGCTCCAGCACGCGCACGGCGCCAAAAGTGCCGTCGCGGTGGTCGTAGCTGCGGTTGCGGACGGGGCGGCCGCGGCGCAGCAGGTTCAGGTGCTCCTGCACCAGCGACAGGTTGTGCACCATGGGGTTCAGCGCGGTGAGCCCCAGCTCCTGCCGCTCGGCGCGCGAGTAGCGGTGGTAGTCGTCCAGCTCCACCGTGGTCACGCGCCCGGGGCCGATGAGCTCGCGCACGCCCCGCGCGACGGTGCTCTTGCCGCTCCCCGAATCGCCGATGATCCCCAGCACGAAGGGATGGTGGCGGGGTGCGTCGCCCTGCTCGTCAGACATGCGGGCGGTTCCCGGACATGAATGGACCTCCGGATGATGGTGAGTGGGGGTACATCATAGCGGGCGCGGGGGGAAAGTGCGAGAGTGGACGAGTGCGTGAGTGCGTGAGTGCGTCAGTGCGTGAGTGAACGGCACTCGCCGCACCGGGTCAGAACGTTGGATGCGCCAGGATGGTGGATGGATGCGTGGGGTTGTGCACCGCGAGGTGAGTGCCCCATCCTCATACCCCGCGCCAGAGCGGGTGAGATCCGCGCGGGTGGCCACTCTCGTGCCTGAGCGGGTGAACCCGCCGCTGGGAAAGCCACAAGCCCTGTCTCGGCTCGCAAAGCTCGCCGAACAGGGCTTCAACCCCGCACTGCCCCGCGCCCAGAGGGCTCCTCTCCGCGCAGTTGCGGGAGAGGGTGCGGCTCTCAGGCCGCGGGTGAGGGGCCGCGGGTGAGGGACCGCGGGTGAGGCCCACGCCGTTACTCACGCACTAACGCACTCACGCACTCACGCACTGTGTCTTACTGCGACGCCGCGCCCGGGCACCCGTTCCACGGGCCGTACCACGAGCACGAGTACGGGTTTCCGCTCCGGGGCGACAACGAGCTGCTGGAGCGGCTGGCACTGGAGATCAACCAGGCGGGGCTGTCGTGGCTCACCATCCTCAAGAAGAAGGAGGCCTTTCACCGCGCCTTCGACGGCTTCGACGTGGACCGCGTGGCGGCGTACGGGGAGGATGACCGGCAGCGGCTGCTGGCGGACGCCGGCATCGTGCGCAACCGGCTGAAGGTGGATGCAGTGATCGAGAACGCCCGCCGCATCCAGCGGCTGCGGGAGGAGCACGGCTCGTTCGCCGGATGGCTGGACGCGCACCACCCGCGCAGCAAGGCGGAGTGGGTGAAGCTGTTCCGGAAGACCTTCCGCTTCACCGGCGGCGAGATCGTGGGCGAGTTCCTGATGTCCGTGGGCTACCTGCCGGGCGCGCACAAGCCCGGGTGCCCCGTCTATGCCCGGGTCCTCGCCGCGAACCCGCCGTGGGCGCGGGCGGAGGCGGTGACGGCGGGATGAACAGCGTGTCCCGCCATCCCCTCGCCTGAGCGGGTAAACCCGCCGCTGGGAAAGCCAGAAGCCCCGTCCCGGCGCCGCTGACGCGTCGTCGGACGGGGCTTTGACCCTCACCCCCGGCCCCTCTCCCGCAAGCTGCGCGGGAGAGAGGAGAACCCACCCCCTGTGGCGCCGACTGGGAATCCTCTCACCTGGTGGCCGGTCGCACGCCACGAACTCGCCCTTGCAGTCCGCGCAGGCGGCGCGCAGGCGGACTTCGTGATGTTCCAGCAGCGGTTTCGCTTCAACCGCCGGGCGTGGCGGCCGCAACTCTCGGCAGGATCTCCGTCACTCCATCACTCCATCACTCCATCACTCCATCACCACCTCCGGCACCTGCTCCGCGCGGGCGCGCAGCACCAGCGCCTCCAGCGCCGGCGCCACCGGCTTGGGGCGCACGAAGACGGCCAGGCTCTTCCGGATCCCCTCCCACCACCCCAGCTCGCGGTACGGGTACCCGTTCGCCAGGCAGAACTCGCGCAGGATCGGGCTGATCTGCGGAAAGTACGTGTGGGCGATGCCGGGAAAGAGGTGGTGCTCGATCTGGTAGTCCGCCCCGCAGCACAGGAACCGGCCAATGCGACCGGTGCGGAAGTTCACCGTGGTCACCGTCTGCAGCATCAGGTAGTCGGAGTGGCGGCGGTACTCCGCGCGGTCGCGGTGCCCCTCCGACGCCAGGAAGCTGGCCTCCGCGGGAAAGTGGGCCGGCGCGGCGGTGGAGAAGACGGCGTACCCCAGCAGCGCCCCGCGCAGCAGGTAGAAGCCGATCACCTGCGCAGGCGCGAACCAGAGCATCGGCACGGCGATCCACGCGGCGTAGTGGACGGCGAGCACGCCCAGGTCGATCCAGTGCAGCGCGTTGCGCCGGGAGGGGTCGCGAAGCGCGGCGGCCAGGAAGCGGATGGACGAGAGCATCATGTTCACCGCCGTGAGCCCCAGCGCCAGCGGCAGCGCCATCCACTGCCACCGGTAGTACAGGCGCCGCAGCGGCCCGCCCGCCTGATACTCCTCCTCCGTGAGCGCGAACCAGGGAAGCAGGTCCACGTCGTCGTCCAGCCCGATGACGTTGGGGGTGGGGTGGTGCACGGAGACGTGCTTGTTCCACCACCACGCGGCCGACGTGCCGAAGACCAGCCCGAAGCCGAAGTACGTCAGCGCCTTGTTGACCCACAGCCGGGGACTCGTCCCGTTGTGGGACGAGGTGTGGCTGTGCGTGGTGATCCCCAGGTTCCCCATCGCCATCACCAGCAGCCCCGCCAGGCGGACGGCGAGGCTCTCCGCCAGCACGAACACGGCGGTGCCGCCCAGCGACATGGCCACCAGCACGGCCAGCTGGGCCAGCAGGCGGCCCGTGGGCTTACGGTGGAATCCCCGCGCCGCGAGCTCGCGGTTCAGCAGCGTCAGGGCGTGCAGCGGCTTCGTCTCCATCGATCGATCCCGCCTACACGCGGTGCAGGGGCATGGGCGCCGCGTAGTCCTTCATGAACAGGACCTGGTACAGCGCCGCGTCGGACGCGCGTGCGCCCGCGATGGCGCAGCTCAGGTAGTACTCCCACATCCGCTGGAAGCGCGCGTCGTACTTCTTCTGGTCCAGCCGGTGCCTGTTCTCGCGGAAGCGGTCCAGCCAGCGCGCCGACGTGTAGTCGTAATGCCGCACCATGTTCTCCACGTCGCGGATGGCCAGACCGTTGCGCTCGCACCCGTCCGCCAGCTCGGAGAGCTTCGGCGTGCCGGAGCCGGGAAAGATGTACTTCTGCGTGAACGGGTCGTGCACGTTGCGCGCGGCGTTGCAGCCGATGACGTGCACCAGCCCCGTGCCGTGCGGCGGCAGCACGCGGGCGATGCGCTGGAAGTAGCGGCCGTACTCCGCGCGCGGCAGGTGCTCCATCATCCCGATGCTCACCACCCGGTCGAAGCGCCCCTCGACGCTGCGGTGGTCGCGGTTTTCCAGGCGGATGCGGTCCGCCAGCCCCGCCCGGGCAATCCGCTCGTTGCCGAACGCGCAGTGGCGCCTGCTGGTGGTGATGCCGACGCCGGTGACGCCGTAGTGCGCGGCCGCGTACATCAGCATCCCGCCGAACCCGCAGCCGATGTCCAGCACGTGGTCGCCGGGCCGCATCTCCAGCTTCTGGCAGATGCGGTCCAGCTTCCGGGCCTGCAGCTGCTCGATGGTGTCGCCGGGACTGTCTGCGTACCCGCACGAGTACATCATCCAGTCGCGGTCCAGGAAGCTCTGGTACAGGTCGTCGCCGATGTCGTAGTGCACCTGCGCGTTCTTCCAGTGCCGCCGGCGGAACAGGTTGCCGGCCTGGATGGCCAGCACGCGCGCGGCGGTGGCGGCGTTCCCGCGAATCCTGCGGTCCAGCCGTGCGCGCAGCAGCACGGTCAGGAAGCCGGCGATGTCGCCCTCCTCCACGTCCCAGTCGCCGTCCATGTAGCTCTCGCCCAGCCCCAGGTTGCCCGCGCTGAGCACGCGCCCGAAGAAGCGGTCGTCGTGGACGTGGATGGCCGGTCCCTCCGCGCCCCTGCCGACCGTCACCGGTTCGCCGCGAATGGTCAGGCGGATGCGGGCGTCCTCCACGTGCCGGTCCAGCAGCCCCAGGAACACGCGCTCCGCCGCCCCGCCGGCGTGTCGCTGGCGTTGCTGCGTGGGCGAGATGGCGGGCGGCGGGGTTGCGGAGACGGGCGGCATGGCTCACTCCAGCGGAGAGGGAAGGCCGCGGCGCACGCGTGGAGATGGCGCGCCAGAAGACGGAGCCAACCGGGGTGTGGCACCGCGGAGGTGCGAACCCGTGCACGCGTTCGATCGGAAGGTAGGGCGCTCGCGAGACGGAACACAAGATTCACGGAAATGCGGGTCCGGAAGATGAAAATCGAGAATCTGTCATTCCGAAGGTGGCGCCGCCCGACACCTGCCCGCGCCGCAGTCTCCGGCGCCGACCGAGGAATCTACTCGCCCGTGCAGGTAGTCCCGATGGATGCGCGAGCCTCGTCCCCCGTGCCTCCATCAGGAACCCGTGCCCGAGAACGCGCCGGATACGGCTGCATTGCCCCCCGCCGGGCCGCGCGCAACATTCGAGATTGCGACCACGGATGTATGCCTCGCATCCACCCCCGCCGATGTCCCCGATCACCGGCCATCTCGCTCGCGTTCTCGTCCTCATCCTGCTGGTGTGCGCTCCCGTGCTGGCCGCGCAGCCGCGCACGCAACCGGCCGACGGCCTTTCCGCGCGGATGCAGGCGTTCCTCACGGCGCTGGGCGAGCACCCGCGGGACTCGCTCGTCTCCTTCCTGCCCCGGCGCGGCGAGTGGACGTGGGTGGTCACCACGCACACCCTGACCGGGGACCGCATCGGCCTCTGGCGCTTCGGGAAGGACGATCTGCTGCCGGCGATCGAAGAGACGGGTCCGCTGTGCGACTCGTTTTCTTGGGGCGGGGACGTGATGCTCACGGGCACGCTGATGTCGCACGTGATCCGGAACCGGGGCCCCTGGCGGCGGGTGCCGGGGAACCGCTTCGTCCCGCCGGGGGCGTCCGTCCGGGCACCGGTGTTCGTGGAGTGGCGCCGCGAGGACGGGCAGTGGGTGTTCAGCGCGTACGGCGACGAGCGTCGCCGGGGGCCGCGGCTGCTGGGGCACTCCGCGAACGAGGTGGTGCGCGATGCCGGCCCGCGCTCGCCGCCGCCCGCAGAGGAGACGGCGGACGCCCGATACGCGGCCGGCGCTCCCTGGTACGAGCACAACGGGCCGCTGGTGGTGGACGGCGTGTCGCTGGACCGGTACGGCGCCCCGCGCCCGCTCTCGCCCGGGGAGCTGGTGCGCTTCGGTACGGTGCACGGGGTGCCCGCCTACGTGGAGCCGGGCTCCACGGGGACACCCGGCGTCGTCTACGTGCCGGTTTCGCACGGCGTGTATCAGCCGTACCAGGCCATGGCCGGCACCGGCTGCTGGTGACGGGCGATGTTCTCCCTCCTCCGCCACCTGCTCGCGATCCTGCTGCTGCCGTTCGTGGTGGTGGTCGTGGTCCCGCGCTGGCTGCTCGCGGATGCCGGCCCCGACGACTGGGGCGCCGGCGCGGCGGTCGATGGACTGTCGCGGGTGGCGGGCGTGATCGTCTTCGCGGCCGGCTTTGCGCTGTTCGCGTGGTGCGTGTCGCTGTTCGCGCGGGTGGGGCGGGGGACGCTGGCGCCGTGGGACCCCACGCGGCGGCTGGTGGCGGTGGGGCCGTACCGCCACGTCCGCAACCCGATGATCAGCGGCGTGCTGCTGATGCTGGCGGGCGAGGCGCTGTACTGGCGCTCGGGCGCGCTGGCGCTCTGGGCCGGCGCGTTCCTGCTGATCAACCACGCCTACTTCCTGCTCTCCGAAGAGCCGGGCCTGGAGCGCCGCTTCGGCGCGAGCTACCGCGTGTACCGCGCGCACGTCCCGCGCTGGATCCCCCGGCTGCGCCCCTGGACGGGGGAATGACGGAGGCCCCGGCGCTCGCCGGGGCCTCGCGTTTCCTGCTCTGCGTACTCCGCGTTGATCTCCTTTCCCGGAGTGTGCAGAGAAATCCGCAATCCGGGGATCACTGCGTGCGCGTGCCCGGGATCTCGCGGCCGCCCTGGTGCAGCGTGAGGCCCGCCGCGCGGCCGTTCTGGACGGTGAAGACCAGGCGCACCTCGTCGTCGAAGTCGGGGATGAACACGTGGCTGCCCTGGCTGCGCAGCCGGAACGCGGGCTGGCCGGTGGCCTGCGACATCAGCCGCCCGTCCTGCACGAAGACGCGCAGCGCCATCGACTGCTCGCCCAGCCGCAGCGTGTAGGTGCCCTCGTAGCGCGCCATCTCTTCCGCCGGGAGCGGCAGGTCGCGAACCGCGGCGGCCTCCTCGCGCGGCGTGAGCGCGCGGTCGCCGATCCGCCGGGCCGTCTGCTCCGTCCCGTCGACGTTCAGCGCCAGCCCCGACACGGCGCCGGCCGCGTCGCGGGTGAAGCGGACGCGCCACGGCGCGCGCTTGAGGTAGAAGGTGGAATCCGACTCCGCGTGCATCCGGAACCGCACGTTCCCTCCGACGCGGATGGTCATGGTTCCATCGTCCTCCAGCCGCACGAAGATGGGCCGGCCCGTCGCCGGCTGGTACTCGCCCGCGTAGCGCGCGAGCGCCTCCCGCGGGACCCGCACCTCCGGCAGGTCCAGCGGCGCCCCCCGCACCAGGAAGTCCATCGCCAGGTCGTCGCCGAAGTCGCCGGTGTTGGTGAGCATCACGAAGCCCGCGCGGCGCTCGGGGTCGAACGCGATCATGGTGCTGAAGCCCCCCGTGCCGCCGCCGTGCGAGACGATGGTGCGGCCGTTCACCGTGCGGATGGCCCAGGCCAGCCCGAGCGCGTTCTCGGGATACTGCTGGTGCGCCCGCTGCGCGACGCGCATGGCCCGCTCCAGCTCCGTGTCCGCGGGGCCGAGCTGGGCCCGCAGGTAGTCCAGCATGTCCTCCAGGCTCGAACGCAGCCCGCCCGCTCCGTGGATGGCGTCGGTGCCCTCCCAGAACGAGACGACCTGGCCCCGGCCGTCGTGCCCCCTGGCGTGCCAGGCCCCCATCTCGCCCTCGCGGCCGTAGCCGGTCATCTCCATCCCGAGCGGTCCCAGGATGCGCTCCTGCACGAGCTGCTCGAACGGCTTGCCCGCGGCGCGGCCCAGCGCGTGTCCCAGCAGCCCGAAGCCCAGGTTGGAGTACTCGAACTCCGCCCCGACGTCGCGCCGCAGCTCGTGGTTCGACAGGAAGGCGTAGAGCTTCTCGACCGTGTAGTCCGCGTAGGGATTGCCCCGGTCGGCGGGGACGTGGTTGTTGGGAAGCCGGGGGAGCCCGGAGCGGTGGGTGGCCAGGTCCAGCAGCGTGATCTGCCGGCCGTTGCGGGAGGGGACGCGGACGTTCGAGGGAAGGTACTTCTGCACGGGATCGTCCAGCTTCACCTCGCCCCTGGCGACCATGCCGGCCAGGATGGTGCCGGTGAAGGTCTTGTTGATGGAGCCGATCTCGAACACCGTCCGCGGTCCCAGCGGCCGCGTCCCCGGCCCCGCCGAACCCGCCTGGAGGATGCGCGTGGAGCCGTCCGCCTCCAGGATCCCCAGCACGATCCCCGGCGTCTCCCCGTCCTCCACCAGGTAGTCGAGCATCACCTGGAGGTCCTCGTCGGGCGGGAAGTGCCGGACCTGGGCCGCGGCGGCCGCGGGTGGCGATGCCGTCTGCGCGAGCGAGAGGGTCGCGCCGGCGGCGCTGAGCACCGTGGCGAGCAGGGCGGGGAGGAGCGCGGTCAATCGTCTCATGGGGCGTCCCGGGTCGGGGGAGGATCCCGGATCGTGATGCGTGTGCCGGCCGCTACGGGCCGGCGTCCGGCCCGGTTTCAGCCCCGCACGTTTCGCGTCGGAGCGTTTGCCCGCCGTCGGAGACCGGCGTATACTCGCAGCCTCCACCCGAGACGCCGCCGGCGTCGCACACTCTCCCGGAGGAAGCCATGGCCAAGGGTACCCGCAGGCGATCGGGCTCGCTGCTCGCCCTCCTGGCGCTGGGCGTGATGCACGCGGGGTGCGAGGACGCCAGCGGCCCCGCGCCGCGCATCATGGCGCCCGATGCTCCGCCGGTCCAGTCCGTCGCCGTCGGGTACCGGAACCCCATCCTGGGGCCGGACGCGCCCGACCCCCACGTGGCGCACTTCGAGGGCAGGTACTGGATCTATCCCACCTCCGAGGGCGGGCAGCGCTTCCACGCCTGGTCGTCGGCCGACCTGGTGACCTGGGTGGACGAGGGGGTGGTGCTGGACCTGGGGCCGGGGGTGAGCTGGACGGACCGGAACGGCTGGGCGCCGGCCATCGCCTACCGCAACGGGCAGTACTACTTCTACTTCTCCGCCAACGGGCCGCACCCGGAGAGCAAGATCGGCGTGGCGGTGGGCACGTCGCCGCGGGGGCCGTTCACCGACATCGGCCGGCCGCTGGTGCACAGCGACGCGTCGGTGCCGCTGGAGGCCATCGATCCCATGGTCTTCATCGACGGCGACGGGCAGGCGTACCTGTACTACGGCGGGTCGGCGGGGAACGGCAACATGGCCATTCACCGGCTGAACGCCGACATGGTCTCGCTGAGCGGCGCCCGCATCGTCCAGAAGCCCCGCTTCTTCACGGAGGGGCCGTTCGTGCACAGGCGGAACGGCGTCTACTACCTGAGCTACTCCAACGGGGGGTGGAACACGGCGGACTACAACGTCCGCTACGCCACCGGCTCGTCGCCCACCGGGCCGTGGACGTACCAGGCGCAGATCCTGTCGAAGGACGCCAACCACACCGGCCCCGGCCACCACTCCATCCTGAACCGTGGAGGAGACGACTGGTACATCGTCTACCACCGCTACGAGGACGGCGTGGAGTTCAGCGCGAAGCGCCGCGCCGCCGCCATCGACCGGCTGACCCACAGCGGCAGCGTGATCCAGCGGGTGACGATGACCGGCGCGGTGCCCAACGGCCGCTACAAGCTGTTCGCGCGGCACAGCGGCGACGCCCTGGACGTGGCCGGCTGCTCCACGGCGGACGGCACCGACGTGATCAGCTGGCCGTACTCCGGCGCGGCGTGCCAGCAGTGGGACCTGGCCCGGCAGACGGACGGCACCTACCGGATCACCGCCGCGCACAGCGGGGACGCGCTGGACGTGGGCGGGTGCAGCACGGCGGACGGCGCGGACGTGATCCAGTGGCCCTGGAACGGCGGGGACTGCCAGCGGTGGCAGATCGTGAAGACCGGGCCCGACCACTTCAAGCTCATCGCCAAGCACAGCGGCAAGGCGCTGGACGTGGCGGGGTGCAGCATGACGGACGGCGCCGACGTCATCCAGTGGCCGTACACCGGCGCGGCCTGCCAGCAGTGGACCATCTGGCAGGTTTCGGCCATCGTCCCCAACGGGCGGTACAGGGTGCTCGCGCGGCACACGGGGCAGGCGCTGGACGTGGCGGGGTGCTCCACGGCGGACGGGGCGGACGTGATCAGCTGGCCGTACTGGGGCGGCACCTGCCAGCAGTGGAACTTCGAGCGGCTGGCGGACGGCTTCTACAAGATCACCGCGGCCCACAGCGGCAAGGCGCTGGACGTGGGCGGCTGCTCCACCGCCGACGGCGCGAACGTGATCACCTGGCCGTACTCGGGCGCTGCGTGCCAGCAGTGGGACGTGGTGGACGTGGGCGGCGACTGGTACCGCATCACCGCGCGGCACAGCGGGAAGGCGCTGGACGTGGCCGGCTGCTCCACCGCCGCCGGCGCCGACGTGGTCGTCTGGCCCTACGCCGGCCGCGAGTGCCAGCAGTGGCGCATCGTGACCACGCCGTGAGCGCCGCCGTCCGGTCACCGGCGAACCCTGGTTGCCGCGATGATCACGGTGCCGCGCGTGCCGCTACCTGGAACCGGGCATCGCTGCGTTGAAGGATGATGGGCCCTGGCGGTCGCCCGCTCCAGCATACCGACGCGGGCGACCGGCTGGAGGTCCGTCTGGTTCAGCGGTGGTTTCGGAGCGCTGACACAGGTCCTGAAAAAAGATTTGGAGTACAGAGGAACAGAGAGGAGCCAGGGGAAGCAGAGGAAGCGCAAATGAGATGATCCTCTGTTCCTCTGGCTCTTCTCTGCCTCTCTGCACCTTTCGCCGTCGGCTTTGTAGTTGGTATTTTCAGACATACATTGTCGTATTACTTTGAGAATGGCACCGGCTGTTCCGAGGGCGCCGGGTACGGCGCTCATCTTCGTCACGCTCCCGGGAGGTCATCATGAAGAAGATCCGGCTGAAGGTGGATGCGCTCGCGGTGGAAAGCTTCGATCCGCAGGATGCCCCGGAACTGCGCGTGCGCGGCACCGTGCGCGGCGCGGGCGACACGCTGGTGCGCTCGTGCCAGACGGAGCAGTACGACTGCACCGCGCAGGGCGGCTACACCTGCGACTACGGCGCCTGCGTCAGCTGGCCCTGCTGAGCCGGGCGCAGAGCGACGGAACCGGCCGGCGATCTCGCGGACCGCCGGCCGGAGCACTGCCCCGGCATCCGCCCGGCTTGACGTCGGCTCACCGTTGAGGACATCTATATCCGCCGTCCGGATCCGGCCGCTCGCCCTCCCCCTCCACGCAGCGGGCGGCGGCCTTCCCCAGCCGGATCGTCCGCTCGGCCCCGCTCTGCGCAGTGTTCCCCTCGGTTTCCAGATTACGGCGGCACTCCCCGACCACTGGCTCTTCCTCCGGCATTCCTGTTCAGATGCTGCGGATCCACGTCCTGGGCGGCATCACCATCTGCCGCGGCGGCGTGCCGCTGACCGGTGCAGCGGCGCAGCCCCGGCGCCTGGCGGTGCTGGGGCTGCTGGCGCGCGCCGGCACGCGGTCCACCACGCGCGACCGGGTGATCGACCTGGTGTGGCCGGACGCGCCCGGAGAACAGGGCCGCCGGGCGCTGACGCAGGCCCTCTGCGCCCTCCGCCGGGAACTGGGGGCGGAGGACGTGTTCCTCGGCGTGCACGACCTGCGGCTGAACCCCGAGCGGGTCTGCGTGGACCTGTGGGAGTTCGAGCGGGCGCTCGCGGAGGACGATCCGGGGCGGGCGGTGGAATGCTACGCCGGGCCCTTCCTGGACGGCTTCCGGCTGGCGGGGGCGGGCGAGCTGGAGCGCTGGTGCGAGGGAGAGCGTGACGCGCTCGCGCGCCGCCACGAGGAGGCGCTGGCGACCCTGGCGCGCCGTGCCCAGGAGGCGGGCGACCTGGAGGCGGCGGTGGCGTGGTGGCGGCGCCGCGCCGCCTGCGACCCGCTGGAGGCGCGGGTGGCCGTTCACCTGATGAACGCGCTCGCCGCGGCGGGGGACCGCGCGGCGGCGGTGCAGCACGGACGCATCCACCAGTCGCTGGTGGAGGACCAGCTCGGGATCCCCCCCGACCCCGCGGTCCGGGAGCTGATGCAGCGGCTGCAGGAGGCGCCTCCCCCGCCGCCGCCCTCCCCCGCGCCACTCCCCGTCGCGCCCCGCCCGGAACCTGGAGATCCGCCTGCGTCCGTTGCGGATGTGCCGGCGGCCGCCGCCGTCGGGCCGGTGCCGTCCCGGCGGGTCCGCAGACACCGGGTCCGGACGGCATCCGCCGGCATCCTGGTGCTCCTCGCGGCGCTCCTGGCGTTCGCCGGGACCTGGATGGTGCGCGCGCGCCCGGCGGTGGAGGCGCCCGTCCTGGTGGTCGGGTCGATCCGCCAGCACGGCGCGGGCTCCGACTCCGCCCTTGCCGCCATCGTCCCGGACCTGCTCGCCACCGGCCTTGGGCGTACCGGCGCCGTCCAGGTCATCAGCCCGGGCCGTGTCTACGCCCTGGCCGGCCAGGACGACCGCCGGGCCCCGGACCTGGAGCTCGCCGCCGCGGCGGGCGCCACCCAGCTCATCGACGGCTCCCTCTACCGGACTGCCCGGGGGCTGCGCCTGGACCTGCGCCGGGTGGAGGTGTCCTCCGGGCGCCAGCTGGAGGCGCTCACGCTGGAGGGCGAGGACGTCTTCGCCCTGGTGGACCAGGGAACCGACCGGCTGCTCGCGGGCCTGGGGGTCGCCGCACCCTCCAGCGACGTCGCCAGCGTGACGACCGGGTCCGCGGTGGCGTACCGCTTCTACGCGGAAGGCGTCCGATCGTACTACCACGGCGACCGCCGCACCGCCGTCCGCATGCTGGACGCCGCGCTGGCGGAGGACAGCGGGTTCGCCATGGCCGAGTACTACCGCGCGCTCTCGGATCTGGAGAGCCCGGCCGTGTCGTTGCAGCGGATGGCGCGGGCGCGGCGGCTGGCCTCCCGCGCCACCGACCGCGAGCGGCTGCTGATCCGGGCCGGGTGGGCCGCCAGGGTCCGGTCGCCGGAACTGCGCGCCCTCGCCGAGACGCTCGCCGTCCGCTATCCGCACGAGGTGGAGGGGCACTACCTCACCGGGCTGGCGTACGTGCAGCGGGCCGCGTACGCCGACGCCGTCGCGCCGCTGGAGCGCGCCATCGCCCTGGACTCGCTGGGTCTGCGCGGCGTGTCGCCCGTGTGCCGCGGCTGCGACGCCCTGCAGCTGCTGGCGAACACCTACTTGATCGCGGATTCCGGCGCGGCGGCGGAGCGCGTGGCGCGGCGGTGGCTCGCGGCGCAGCCCCGGGCCCCCGATCCGTACGTCCTGCTGACCGCCGTGCTGGAGGCCCGGGGCCGGCCGGAGGAGGCGCTGGCGGCGTACGGCGCCGCGGTCGCGCGCGGGGAGCTGGACGAGCCGGAGTGGTCGTACCGGGCGCAGCACCTGGTGCGGAAGGGTGACCACCGCACCGCCGACGAGCTGCTGCGCGCGCAGCTCGCCTCCGCCTCGCGCGTGGGGCAGGTGGAGGCGCTGTGGTACCTCACCATCAGCCTTCGGCAGCAGGGGCGGCTGCACGATGCGCTCGCGGCCATCCGCCGCATGCGCGCGCTGCACGACCGGCTGTACGCCCCATGGGAAGCCTTCGGGGTGATGAGGCACGAAGGGCAGGTGCTGCTGGAGATGGGCGACGCTCGTGGTGCCCTGGCGCGGTTCGACTCGGCGGCGCGGCTGCGTCCCCCGGACCCCTTCGCCGACACGCCCCCGCCGGTGTGGGTGCGGGTGCAGATGGCCGGCGCCTGCGCGCGCCTGGGCGACACCGCCGCGGTGGCCCGCCTGGCGGACGAGGTGGAGGCGGCGGGCGCCCGCTCCGCCTGGGCCGCCGACCAGCGGGCGCACCACTACGTCCGCGGCCTGCTGTGGCTGGCGCGCGGCGACGACCGCCAGGCCGCCGCCGCGTTCCGCCGCGCCCTGGAGTCGCGGACGTTCGGCTACACGCGCATCAACGTGGAGCTCGCGCGCGTCCTGCTGCGGCAGGGCAGGGCGCGCGAAGCCGCGGAGCTGCTGGAAGCGGCGCTCCGCGGCTCGCTGGAGGCCAACAACCTGTACGTCACGCGGACGGAGCTGCACGAGCTGCTGGCCCGCGCCTGGACCGCGGCGGGAGAGCCCGGCCGGGCCATGCCGCACCTGCGGGCCGTGGACGCCGCCTGGTCCGCCGCGGATCCGCCGTACGCGGCGCGCCGCGCCCGCCTGGTGGCGGAGCTCCGGCCTCTTGCGCGGCCGCTCGCCGGCCGGGGCGGGGGGAGACCGTAGCGCGGTAGTTGGGAAAGACGTGTGATCGTTCTCGAAGCGCGCCGCCCGCCGCGCCTCCCCTCCGTCTCCAACGAGCGGGGAAGTGCGGCAGGCGGCGTTTCCGGACCGGCGCCCGAGGCTCCTAGCAGACCGGCTGCCCGCAGCTTTCGCGGTCCGGGCACGAGACGTAGCAGGTGAAGTCGCAGGTCCGCTCGCAGGTCCTTTCGGTGCAGCCGCACGTGCCCGCGCAGCTTCTGACGTCGTCGCACGAGTCGCAGGTCAATTCCCCGGGGCACGTGCTGAACGACACGTCGCCAAACCCCCGTACCGTGCCTCGCTTCCGGGCAAGGCCGTCCTCCTCGGTCGAGAACGACGCGACCGACAGCTCCTCGATCCGCAGCTTGTGCTTCATGGCAGTTTCCTCGTCTGGAAGGGTGAATGACCGCCGTCCGATCGGACAGCCGGGAAGTTCAGGAAGGCGGGACCTTTCGGCCCGTCATCCAGGCGCGGGGTACGCCGCCGGCCGCGTCAGCCGCACGTGTCGCGGAGGCAGGTATCGTAGCAGGTGTCGCAGGTGAGCGCGGGGCACGTCGC